>CAJKKX010000095.1 GCA_905200565.1 uncultured Lachnospiraceae bacterium | reverse complement strand
CTACTTCCGGAAGTCTTGCTCCTTTTCCGATCATACCACGGGCACCTACAGACATCATGGTTGGTGCATAAGCATCCATACGGCCGCTGGTAGTTGGGCCTGCGGAACCGATGACCTGACCCGGTTTTGCAGGGTTCGGGCCTACATAATAGATTGTGGCATCCTTTGGATCAAACGGAAGTTCTTCTCCTCTGGCAAGTGCTTCGCACATTCTCTTGTGACCAGCATCACGGGAGGTATAGATTGTTCCTGTCAGATAAACGGTGTCACCTGCATGGAGTGTCCTCGCAAGTTCTTCGGTAAGTGGTAATGTAATATGACGTTCCATCTTAGATCACCTCCGTTTTGTGCCGTGTTACGTGGCAGCTGATGTTGATCGCACATGGCATACCGGCAATGTGAGTCGGCATTGTTTCGATGTTCAGACCGATTGCAGTCGTCTTTCCGCCAAATCCCTGTGGACCGATCCCAAGCTGGTTGATCTTCTCGAGCATTTCTTTCTCGAGGTCTGCATAATATGGATCTTCGTTCTCGGAATCTACCGGGCGCATCAGGGCTTTCTTAGCAAGAAGGGCAGCTTTATCAAAAGTTCCTCCGATTCCAACGCCAACAACCATCGGTGGACATGGGTTCGGTCCGGCTGTTTCGACTGTTTCAAGGATAAAATCCTTGATTCCCTGAAGTCCTGCGGACGGCTTAAACATGCGGATCATGCTCATATTTTCGCTTCCGAAGCCTTTCGGCCCTACGGTCACCTTTATCTGCTCGCCCGGAACGATTTCTGTATAAAGCATCGCCGGGGTATTGTCCCCGGTATTTCCACGGCGCACCGGGTCTTTTACGACGGACTTCCTGAGATAACCGTTCGTATATCCACGGCGCACGCCCTCGTCGACCGCTTCTGACAAGTCTCCGCCCACGATATGCACATCCTGCCCGATCTCAAGGAATACGCACGCCATTCCTGTATCCTGGCAGATGGGAACGTTCTCATTTTCTGCAATTTCAAAGTTCGTAATAATCTTGTCCAGCACTCCCTGGGCGATCTCCCAGTCCTCACATGCACGGCACTGGCGAATCGCCCCCTGCACATCTCCCGGAAGATACTGGTTTGCCTCGATACATAATCTCTCTACAACATCTGTAATCTGCTGTGCCTGAATTTCACGCATGATTTACACCTCCTGAATCTTGATAATATTTGCACATTCTGTATTTCATGTTCTTATAGCGCCTTAGGGTAGATCAGCCATACAAGTCACAGACCGCTTTCTCTGAAAGCTAAGAGCTGCTTCGCATCTCCGATCTGCTACAGGAATATCCCAATAAACTGGCACGCCAGCACCACCATAACCAGCGCTACCGGATAAGTTGCCGCATAAGCGGACGCCACGTCGTCTGTCTCTGTCACACGGATTAATGTCCCCAGCGCCGGGGTACTCGTCATACCGCCGCAGATAGAGCCAAGCGAATTAAACAGACTCAGTTTCAGCACCTTCACCGCAAACGCATAGCCAAGCAGCATTGGAATCAATGTCATAAGCGCTCCGTAAGCAAACAACAAAACGCCCTGTTCTTTTAAAATCTCAACAAATCCTGCTCCGGCCTGTGCGCCTGCTCCGAGAAGAAAAAGCGCCAGTCCGAACTCCCTCAGACATTCCAGGACATGCTTTTCCACCTTCACGCTCAATCTGCCGATGTGCCCGAAATGTCCCAGAATCAGCCCTGCAATCAGAGGTCCGCCGGAAGTTCCAAGTGCGAATACGCCTCCGCCCGGAAGCTTTATTTCAATCTTTGCCAGTATGATTCCAAGCACAATCGCAAGGGAAAACGGAAAGAATCCCATACTGTCCGCATAAAACAAAGATTCCTTTTTTGTCTTATGGTAATCCTCTACCTCAACATTTGTTGCCGCCTCAAACTTCGCCCGCTCCGCATTCATATCTGTTTTCAGGATTTTCGGAATCAACTGCACAAACAAAACTACCCCGACAACTCCAAACGGGTAAGCGATTCCATATCCTACGGAAGCCGCGTCAGAACCTGTCGCTTCCAGCGCTGCCGCCAGACCCGGCGTACTGGTAAGCGCTCCTGCCATCATGCCCACGCTGATATCTGTAGGCACACCAAAAGCCTTAATCACCAGCGCACAGGTCAATGCGCCGGAAGCAATGATGATAATGCCCAGAAGAATGTAAGAGGTTGCGTTCACCTTAAAATTCCGGAAGAATTTCGGTCCTGCGATGAACCCGACCGAGGTAACAAAACAGATCAGTCCCAATTCCCGCACCAGGGATGGAATCTCCACGCCAAAGTGTCCAAACACCAGAGCCACCAGCAGAATACCTGCCGTCCCAAGCTCCAGCCCTTTAATTTTAATACTTCCTACCAGATAACCAATAACGGCAATCAGAAATACCATCATGACTGTATTGGACATAACATTATCCCGAAGCCATTCAAAAACTATCATTTTTCTCTCCTCCTGCGGATGCTGTATTCTATTCCTTACGATTCAGTAACACACATTGTACTCACGGGTCATCCCCGTGAGTACAAAATGATCATTACCTCTCGTGACGCGCATATTTCGGAAGCAGCAGCGGTGAAACATCCCCGGATGCGATGCCTGCATTTTCCAGCTCTTTTGCATATGCTTCAATATGGTCGAGATTCATCTCCCCAAGCTCTACGTCCTTTGCTTTTGCAGCAGCCGCTTTTCCTGCATTCCTTCCGAATACGATAATATCCAGAAGAGAGTTCCCCATCAGACGGTTTCTGCCGTGGATTCCTCCAACTGCCTCCCCTGCTACCAGCAGGTTATCGATAGCCTTTGTGAATCCGTCTCCCTCGATCTCCAGACCTCCGTTCTGATAATGAAGAGTCGGGTAAATCAGAATCGGCAGCTTTCTCATATCGATGCCGTAGTTCATGTACATGCGGAACATTGCCGGAATCCTCTTCTCGATGGTTCCTTCGCCTCCCAGAAGCTCAATCATCGGAGTGTCCAGCCATACGCCCTGTTCTCCGCCCGGAACTTCTACGCCGCGGCCTTCCTGACATTCACGGATAACGCCGGACGCATTGACGTCGCGGGTCTCCAGCGGATGGATATACGCCTCTCCCTCTGCATTGACAAGCTGTGCCCCTACGGAACGAACCTTCTCTGTAACAAGCGCCCCCAGAATCTGGGACGGATAAACAGCGCCTGTCGGATGATACTGGATAGAATCCTGATACAGAAGCTGTGCTCCTGCACGGTAGCCCAGAATCAGCCCGTCTGCCGTTGCGCCATAGTGGTTGGAGGTCGGAAATCCCTGATAGTGCATACGCCCCGCACCGCCTGTTGCGATGATCACCGTCTTTGCCTTTGCCACAAGATAGTCTCCGGTTTCCATATTTAAGAGAACAGCGCCTGCTGCCTGTCCCTTGTCATCTTTGATCAGCTCTACCGCAGAAGTAAACTCTACGACCGGAATCTGGCGGTTCAGCACTTCATCACGAAGCGTACGCATGATTTCTGCTCCAGAGTAATCCTTCGCAGCGTGCATTCTCTTTCTGGAAGTACCGCCGCCGTGCGTGGTGATCATTCTTCCGCTCTCTTCTTTGTCAAATTCCACGCCCAGGTCATTCAGCCATTTGATTGCATCCGGCGCTTCCATAACCAGACGTTTTACCAGTTCCGGCTTCGCAGCAAAATGTCCGCCGCCAAAAGCGTCCAGATAGTGCTGTACCGGAGAGTCATTCTCTTTATCCGCAGCCTGGATACCGCCCTCAGCCATCATGGTATTCGCATCCCCGATACGCAGCTTTGTCACGATCATAACATTCGCGCCCGCTTCATGTGCCTCAATCGCTGCGGAAGAGCCTGCGCCGCCTCCTCCGATGACCAGTACGTCCACGTCATAATCCACTTTATTCAAATCAACCTGATCTGTCAGCAGACGGCTGTTGGAATGGAGCAGATGTACCAGCTCTTTGTTGGCCTTCTGTCCCTTGTTCGGGCCTACCTTAATCTCCTCGAAGGCTTCTTCTTTATAATCAGGATGAAATTCCTTAAGGAGTGCATCTTTTTCATCCGCAGTCAAACGTCTCGGTTCTGTAGACATACGTTCTTTTCTTGTGGCCTCTACCTTTTTGATAGATTCCATCATATACTCTGGATATGGTGTATACATGTTCTGCCCCTCCTTATTTCTCGATTTCTCTCGTATTGTAAAGTTCCTGCATCTCCGTGATCGGCTTTTGCATAATCTGCTCAATCAGCTCGTCATACTCGCCCCTGTTGATTTCCTCCACACGGTTTTTGAGATGCTCCGCCTCAGGCGCAATATATTTTCCTGTAAGGCGTCTCGCCAGAAGTCCTACCATCGGATGGGAAATCTCTGCCGGGCAGCGTACCGAACAGCAGCCGCAGCTCACACAGTCAAAGGATTCCTCCGCACATTTCTCAAACTCGCCCCTCTGAGCGTATGCAATATACTGCATAACGTTCAAATCCTGAGGACACGCTTTCGTACATGCGTTACAGCCGATGCAGCTATAAATTTCCGGATAGAGCTCCATCATAATCTGCTGATTCGGCTTAATTTCATTAATATCATACGTTCTCTTATCGGTCGGGAAGAATGGGATGCTCGCTACATACATTCCTTCCTCCACCTGTGTCTGGCAGGCGAGACATGTCTTAAGCTCATTCTTTCCCTTAATTCTATAAATCGTGGCACACGCGCCGCAGAATCCATGACGGCATCCGCATCCCCTTTTCAGGGTGTATCCGGCATACTCCATTGCGGTCATGATGGTTAAATCTGCGGGTACGCTATATTTCTTGCCGAAAAAATATACGTTTACCATTTTTTCCATTGTAAGGTACCAGTCCTTTCTATATTTTATCTATCAGGTTTGGCAGTGCCAGGCTCGATTCCGCTTCGCTCCATCTCACTTGAGGGCTTCGCCCTATATCGTCCAACATAAACACATATCCGTATGTAAACATCCGTCTATGTGTTTATGCCGTCCGCTGCACTGCTCATGCCTATCAATACTCATTAGGCATTTCATCGATCTCGTCGCAGCGGAATACGGGGCCGTCTTTGCAGACGTATTTGGAACCGATGTTGCAGCGGCCGCATTTTCCGACGCCGCACTTCATACGCAGCTCCAGGGTGGTGTACACCTGCTCTTTGGAGAAGCCCACCTCCTGTAAGCCTGCCAGCGTGAATTTAATCATAATGGGCGGTCCGCAAAGAAGCGCTGTCTTGTCTGTGGAAAAGCCCAGCTCTTTGACATAGTTCGGCACAAATCCCACATGGCCGTCCCAGCCTTCCTGCTCCCGGTCAATGGTAAGATACACGTTCACGCCCTCTGCTTTCATCCAGACTTCCTGGATTTCCTTTAACTGCACCAGATCGTCTGCGGAGCGGGAGCCGTATACGATATCCACAGTTCCGTAGTCTGCACGGTTATCCAGCACATAATTAATCACGGAACGCAGCGGCGCAAGCCCGATACCTCCTGCGATAAACAACAGGTTCTTTCCTTTCAGCTCGGTTTCCACCGGGAAATGATTGCCGTAAGGCCCTCTGACCGTAATCTCGTCGCCTACCTGGAGGCTGTGGAGATAGTCGGTAAGCACACCGCATTTCTTAATGCTGAATTCCTGATATTCTTTGTTGGTCGGTGAAGAAGTGATGGAAAACATGCCTTCACTGACGCCCGGCGCGCACACCATTGCGCACTGCCCCGGCATATGCTCGAAGAGCTTTCCGCCCTCCGGCGCGTTCACACGGAACGTCTTTACATCCGGCGTCTCCTGACGGATATCTGTAATCACGCCTACCTTTGGAATCAGCGTATCGAGCGTATAGTTTTTATGACAGGTACATTCGCTCATTCCTTGTCACCTCCCTGTTTCTGAAAGGCTTTGATAACCTTTACGATATTTAAAGACGCCGGACATTTCTCTACGCAGCGGCCGCAGCCCACGCAGGAATACATGCCGTCATTGTTTGCCGGGAAATACACCAGCTTGTGCATGAATCTCTGACGGAATCTCTGCATCTGGCTGGTACGGTTGTTTCCGTGCGCCATCATGGTAAAATCGGAATACATGCAGGAATCCCAGCAGCGGTAACGTTTCACGCCGTGTCCGGTATCATAGTCCTTGATGTCATAGCACTGGCAGGTCGGGCACACGAAGGTACACGTTCCGCACGCCAGGCATGGTTTATAAAGTTCTTCCCAGAGCGGGGAATCAAATTTCTCAGAAAGTGCGTCTCCGTTCCATCCCTCAAGGGAGAGGTTCGAATATGGCAGCTTCTCCACGATACTGCGGATGGCCGCTTTCTCATCCTCCACTTTCTTTTCGTCTGCATCGTCCGCATCCGCAAGAAGGCTCTCTACGGCTTTTGTCAGCGCTTCGCCTTTCTCTGTGAGGGATTTCCAGTACAGGTTTCCTTCTGCCATCCATGTCGCCACATCGGCCGCCGGATTGGCGCAGTCGATGCCGAACACTTTGCAGAAGCAGCTTTCTTCCGGCTCATGACATGCCATAGCCACAATAGTTCCATGCTCTCTTCTCGCGGCATAAAAGGTATCTACCGGGTCTGCCAGGAATACTTTATCCAGCACCTGAACCCCCTGGATATCGCAGGCTTTCATCCCGAAAACCACGAATTTCTGCTCTTTTAACGCCTCCGGCTCTATCTGAATCTTCTTTCCTTCTTTTACACAGGTATACAGGGTCTCGCTCTGCGGAAAAAATGCGTCTTTCGGGGATTTTACACTTTTTAAGGTATCTAAATCCACTTCCGCATTCTCGCTCCACGCGCCAAAATTTACCTGCTCCGCGGTCTTCACCGGCAGATATAACTCCTGGGACTCGGCAATTAACCGGAATAATGCCGACAGATTCTCTTTTGCTATCTTATACATACATTATCCCCTTTCTCCCACAATACCCGGCTCCACGTCGTCAAACGTGAAGTTCGTGAGCGGCCCTCTTGCTTCGGTATCCTCGCCTGCCTGGAAATCACCGTAAAATTCATTGATATCCTTGATGAATTTCCGGTTGAACAGATGCAGAGGGATTCCCTGGGGACATACCCTGCTGCATTCGCCGCAGTCCGTACATCTTCCCGCCACATGGAACGCGCGGATGATATGGAACATCTTCTCCTCGAAAGAATCCACGTTCGCTTTCTGGGCGCTGTCAAATTTATTGCTGTCAAAGACGCACTTGCGGCAGCTACATGCCGGACACACATTCCTGCATGCGTTGCAGCGGATACATTTGCTCAGCTCTTTCTGGAAAAATGCAAATTTCTCTTCCGGGCTCATCGCTTCGATACGCGCTACCTCTGTGAAGCGGTCCGCATCCTTCGTGTCTTTGGACTCTCCGATGATTTCATCGTAAACCTTGTGCTCCTTGCCTTTGCACACATGGCATCTCTCCAGCATGGCGTCCGCATAGGAACAGGTCTTTTCTCCATAAATTGTCTGAACTGTCAGGGTATCTGCTTCATCGGTCATCTCCGCACCTTTGATGCCCTGGATTCCCTTGATGCCCTGCTTCCTGATTTTCTCAATATCCAGCTTGCCTTTGCAGCCCACGCCCACGATATAGGCTTTGTCCCGGTCTACCCGGTGCTCCTTTATAAGCTGGTTAAAGCTGTAGGTATCGCATGGTTTCAGGCACACAAGCGTCTTTCCTTCCAGTTTGGAAGCTTCGATCATATATTTGCTGAGGTTCGCCCCGCA
>CAJKKX010000094.1 GCA_905200565.1 uncultured Lachnospiraceae bacterium | reverse complement strand
ATACGTTTCCACCCGACCTGCGTACGGAAGGAACGCAAACTCCCCGCCAAACCAGAATTTAGCGCTAAGTCGTTAAAAAATACGAAAAACCAGATAACCGCCAAACGCCGCCACCCATGCGATCACACACTGGCCAACGACGACCCCCGCCGCCAGACGGCTTCCAAGCTCCCTTTTAATAGAAGCAACAGCCGCCACGCACGGCGTATAGAGCAGACAGAAAATCAAAAGACTTCCCGCTGCCGCCGGCGTCAGAGCCTGTGTCAGAGCCGCCGTCGTCCCATAAAGGACAGAGAGGGTAGAAACCACGCTTTCTTTCGCCATAAATCCGGTAATCAGCGCTGTAGAAATTCTCCAGTCCCCAAACCCCAGAGGTGCAAAAACCGGGGAAATCACGCCCGCCAAAGCAGCAAGAATACTGTCCTGGGAGTCTGTCACGAGATTCAGGCGCAAATCAAAGGTCTGAAGGAACCAAATCACCATCGTTGCTATAAAAATCACGGTAAAAGCCCTCTGTAAAAAGTCCTTTGCCTTCTCCCATAAAAGCTGCCCTACGTTTTTCGCTCCGGGCAGCCGGTAATTCGGCAGCTCCATGACAAACGGAACCGCTTCCCCTTTAAACACAGTCCCACGCAGCAGCAGCGCCATGAGGATTCCTACAAGAATCCCGCCAAAATACAGGCCAACCATCACAAGCGCCCCATAAGCAGGGAAAAACGCCGCCGTGAAAAACGCATAGATCGGAAGTTTCGCAGAACAGCTCATAAAAGGCGTCAGAAGAATCGTCATTTTCCGATCCCGTTCAGAAGGCAGGGTACGGCTCGCCATCACGCCCGGCACAGTACACCCGAACCCGATCAGCATTGGTACGATGCTTCTTCCCGATAGCCCGATCTTTCGAAGCAATTTATCCATCACGAAAGCGACTCTTGCCATATAACCGCTGTCCTCCAGCATGGAAAGGAAAAAGAACAGCGTCACGATAATCGGAAGAAAACTCAGCACGCTTCCCACGCCGTTGAAAATACCGTCGATAATCAGGGAACGGAGCACTTCATTCACATTCCAGGCTGTCATGGCTCCCTCCACGGCCCCTGTCCCCCAGTCGATCCCCATTTCCAGAAGCGCCGAGAGTCCCTCGCCGATGACCTGGAAGGTCAGCCAGAATACTGCCGCCATAATTGCCACAAAGCAGGGAATCGCCGTATATTTTCCTGTTAAAATCCTGTCCATCTTTCTGCTCCGGGCATGTTCAATGCTCTCCTTCGGCTTTACGACCGTTTCCCGGCAGATTTTTTCGATAAAGGTATACCGCATATCTGCCAGAGCCGCCGCCCGGTCAAGTCCCCTCTCTGTCTCCATCTGCTTCGTGATGTGCTCTAAAGCTTCCTTTTCATTCTCATCCAGGCCAAGCTGCTCCAGAATCAGAGGATCTCCCTCCGCCAGTTTTCCTGCGGCAAAGCGGACTGGGATTTCTGTTTTCTTCGCATGATCCTCGATCATGTGCATAATGCCATGCAGACACCTGTGCACCGCGCCTCCATGATCATCCGCATCGCAAAAGTCCATTCTTCCCGGCCGCTCCTGATATTTTGCCACATGCAGCGCGTGATTGATCAGCTCGTCAATGCCCTCATTCTTTGCCGCCGAGATCGGAACGACCGGAATCCCCAGAAGCTCCTCCATTTCATTGACCAGAATGGCGCCTCCGTTTTCCCGCACCTCATCCATCATATTCAACGCCAGAACCATCGGAACATCCAGCTCCATAAGCTGCATCGTGAGATACAGGTTTCTCTCAATGTTCGTCGCATCCACAATGTTTATAATTCCTCTCGGATGCTCGTTTAAAACAAAATTCCTGGTTACGATCTCCTCACTGGAATAAGGGGACATGGAATAGATACCCGGAAGATCTGTCACACACGTATTCTTCTGCCCTTTGATGGTTCCGTCCTTCCTGTCTACCGTCACACCCGGAAAATTCCCCACATGCTGGCTGGAACCCGTCAACTGGTTAAACAGCGTCGTCTTTCCGCAATTCTGGTTTCCCGCAAGCGCAAAAGTCAGCATCTCACTGTCCGGCAAAGGGGTTTCCTCCGCTTTATTGTGATATTTTCCACCCTCTCCAAGCCCCGGATGCGGAATCGCTCTTCTTTCCAAAGCCGTCTTCTCTGTTTCTTCTTCCCGTATATCTTCAATCCCGATTTTCTCTGCATCGGCAAGCCGCAGGGTCAGCTCATAACTATGTATCTGCACCTGTATGGGATCTCCCATAGGCGCATATTTCACCATCGTGACGTCCGCCCCCGGAATCAGCCCCATGTCAAGAAAATGCTGACGCAGCGCTCCCTCTCCCCCCGTGGTGAGAATCGTGGCCGTCTTGCCAATCGGTAAATCCTTTAAAGTCATTTTCCCATTCCTCCGCCCTTTCTTGTGTCTCTTTCACAGAAGTTAGTATAGCCTAATCAGGCGTCCCGGTCAACCCTGCGTTTATCGCGTGCCGCCTGACGCTCTTTCCAGAATTTCCGTATCTTCTCCTGCGCCGTCCTCTGCGTGCAGAACGTATAATCCGCCCATTCTCTTGGAAACAGCTCCAGATACTGCCGTCTGGCAAACCTCTCGTCCAAAAGCAAAATGACGCCTTCATCCTCATCCGTACGGATGACCCTTCCTGCCGACTGTAGAACCTTATTCATGCCAGGATAGAGATAGGCGTAAGCAAACCCGTCCTCCCCCCGCTTATCATAATAATTTTTCAAAATCTCCCGTTCATTGCAAACCTGAGGCAGTCCGGTTCCCACGATGACGGCTCCGATCAGACGGTCATGCTTCAAATCAATTCCCTCGCCAAAAATACCGCCCATCACGCCAAACCCCGCCAGGCTCTTTTCCCTTTCTCCCTCAAATGCTGCAAGAAATTCCTCTTTTTCCTTCTCTCTCATGCCGCTGCTCTGCAAAAGAAGCTCCGTTTCGCCCTGATTGATTTCCTCAAAGCATTCCGCCACGTCACGCATCATCTTATAGGAAGGGAAAAAGATCAGATAATTTCCTTTTTTTTGCCGGATCATGTTCTGAATATAGGCTGCCATGCGGCGGTACTCCGGATAACCCCGTCTGGCGTAAAGGCTGCTCACATCCGTTCCTACGAGTACAAGCTTCTTTTCCATGTGAAACGGTGATTTCGCATACATCGTATAGGGTTCCCTGTCTTCTCCCAGCAGATGAATATAGTACTGCACGGGAAGAAGCGTAGCCGAGAAGAACACCGCGCTGTTTCCTTTCTCCAGACATTGCTGCAAATTCGCCGAAGGGTCGACACAGAAAAGCTTCACCATAAAACGTCCATCCGCCTGCATTTCTGTATAGATCACATAATGGTCATCCATTCTGTCGCAGGTATCCAAAAAGGTACGCACCGCAAAAAACAGATCCACCACCTTTTCCCGCACTTCCCCCTGCGGACAGTCCTCCAGAAAATTTTCCAGTTCCCCGCTCAGATTCAGCAACATCGTATAGAACGCATGCACATCCGGAAGCATCTGATACACAGGACATTCCCGCTTCCATTCCAGCATCTGACGATTGCATCTCTCAAGCTGCCGCTCAAGCTTTCGGCTATAGGGCTTTATAGCCTGTTTCACCTCCAGAAAATCCTCTTTGAACAAAGCGGCGCTGAACATCTTCCTTCCCCGTTCCACCAGATTATGCGCCTCGTCGATCAGAAAAAGATAACTGCCCTTCACGCTGTCTCCGAAATACCGTTTCAGATGTGCCCTGGGGTCAAACACATAATTATAATCACAGATCACGGCGTCCACCCAGTTTGAGACGTCCAGGGACAATTCAAAAGGACAGACCTGCCATTTTTCACTCTGACGGAGCAGAGCTTCCCTTGAGAAATCCTCCTGCTCCGTCACCATCTCATACACAGCGTCGTTGATTCTGTCAAAATGTCCCTTCGCATAGGGACAGGCGTCCGGATTGCAGACCATCTCTTCGCAGGCGCATATCTTCTCTTTTGCCGTCAGGGTCACGACCTTATAGGAAAGGCCCCGCCTTTTCAGCAGTGCAAACGCCTCCTCCGCCACCGTGCGGGTAATCGTTTTTGCCGTCAGATAGAAAATCTTTTCGCCCAGCCCTTCTCCTACTGCCTTTACAGACGGAAACACGGTGGAAATGGTTTTTCCCACGCCCGTAGGGGCCTGGATAAAAAGATTCTTCTTATGGAAAATCGTACGGTATACGCCTGCCGCCAGCTCTTTTTGCCCTTCCCGGTAGGCAAACGGAAATACCATTTTCTTTATCGAAGCCGTCCTTTTTTCCCGCCATGCAACCTGATAGTCACACCACTTTTGATATTCCTCCAAAAGTTTCCCAAACCATTCCTCCAGCTCCAAAAGAGTATAGTCCGTCTGAAACCGCCTGATTTCCTCTGTTTCCAGATTACAGTAAGTCATCTGCACACAGATATTTTTCAGTCCCTTTTGCCGCGCGTAAATACAGGCATAGCACTTGGCCTGTGCCAGATGTATTGGCACAGGCTCTGTCAAAAGCTCCAGGCTTCGGTAAATGCCCTTGATCTCATCGACCAGCGTTCCCTTTTCATTTGTCTGAATTCCATCGGCCCGTCCCTCCACGACAATGGCATATTTTCCACACTCTGTCCTGTGCCGCAGAAACACCTCCGCCGTGTAATCCGCTCCCATCTGCCCCTGTATCTTCCGGTGAAGCCTGCTGCCGATCTGCATGGCCTCCTTATCCGCCATGCCGCCCTTCCGGTTGTCAATATCGCCGCTTTGCAGGATAAACTCTACCAGATTCCGGACAGAAATCCTGATTTCTTCCATATTGTTCCTTCTTTATAAAATAGAAATCCGCCCCTTCGGGCTCCTTTCTCATGTGTTCTTGGTCTCAAGGTCATACGCTTTCATGCCAGCATGAAAACGCATGACTTTGAGACCTTTGTATCATAGTATAGCAAAACCGGGGATACAAGTCTACTGTGTATCCCCGGCTCTTTCTTTATCGTCTATTTTCACCTAAGCTGTCTCATATTTACTCAGCACATTTTCAAATTGCAAATCTTTGCCGCCGTACTTCACGGTCAGATCGTGGTTCAAATCCAAACTGAGAACTCCTAACATGGATTTTGCATCGATGATTACCCTGTTATAAGAAACATCAATGTCAAAGTCACAATTCTCAGCAGCATGGACGAACTCTTTCACCTCTTCCACCTGCGTCAGTTTAATCTTTTTTTCTGTTCTCTCTGACATAGCTATCATCCTTTCTGAAAATCAATCTCATGATACAGGGACAAAATGCCCCGGGAATATCCTTCCTTCTGCCGCCGCACATCCCTGCGGCAAAGCATCCGGCCTGACATTTCTTCCCTGCATTATGCCACCATGCTTTTTATTTGTCAATCCCGGCAGAAATGCACATTTTGTCCTTTTTCCTGCCGTTCTTCGGTATTCTCCATGATTTTCCTCTGAAGGAAACCTTCCTTTTTGTGGATTATTTTAAATACCGAATTCCCGATCCTTTCCAGTTCTTTGAAAAACGATAAGAAATTCCCGCCCTTTCACTGCATTTCTATCATAAATGCACGGAATTTTAATGGTAAAAACTGTTGCTGGAGCTTCAGATTCTTCCTCTCCTCTATGGCAATCGAACGGCAGAACCCTTTCCAGAGCTGTCCCATCTTCACCTCATTCTCCGAAATCTTCCGGGTTTCTTCCCGGTTCAGCTCCTCTCCGAGCACAAGCGCCCACTGCTTATATGCCTCGTGAACAAGAAAAGTCTGATGCGTCTCATCATATACCAGAAAGTGTTCCCCCGGAAAACGATCGGCAAAGTGCTCCCCGATCAATGGGAGAATATCGTTTTCCGGCCTGATCTCTGAAAACAGCACGCCGCTTTCCAGCTCCCGGAAACGCAGGAACTGAAAATAGCGGTGCGCTTCGTTTCCTGTGGTTCTGGAAAGCTCAAAGACCCGGCAGACGTCAGGATTCTGAAGATTCTGCATCACCGGCCCCATCCTGCGCCCCGACAGTCCGGCCGCTACCGTCCGATAGATGCTGTCCGCCTTTTCTTTCTCCCGCGACAGGCTCGCCTGATAAATGTGGTAGTAATCTTCACTTCCCAACCGCTTTCTGATGGTATTCGCCACCTTCTCTGCTTTTTCCTGATCCGGTTTTACCTCACGGTAATCGGCAAACAGTTCAAAATTAGCGCCCTCCCCAATCGCCAGCTTTACGTTCGCATGGCCCAGCCTGCTGTCCCATGCGTCATATACCCCGGAAAAAATGCCGTCTGTACTGTTTTCGCATAAAAATATGGTTTTCCCTGTCATTTATCCTGTCACCCCGCAATCATCAAACAGATTCAACTGGTGATAATGCTCCAGGTCAAAGGGGAGCCTCTCTTTTACACTCAGCAGGTTCCGCATGATATAATCCTCCTCAATCTTCACCGGATACATCATCTTTCCTGCACAGGTGATGAAGTACAGCGCCCGCTTTAACACCACTCCCATTTTCTTCAGGTCTCCAAAGCTTAACCCCCCGTACCTTCTCGCTTTCACAATCCTCTGTGCCGACTTCACCCCGATTCCGGGAACCCGAAGAAGTGTCATATAATCTGCCCGCGTCACCTCCACCGGAAACTGCTCTAAGTGGGACAGCGCCCAGTCGCACTTGGGATCTAAAAACACATTAAAATTCGGCCGCTTTTCACTTAAAAGCTCCGATGCCTGAAAGCCATAAAACCGCATCAGCCAGTCTGCCTGATACAGACGGTGCTCCCGCAAAAGGGGCGGCCCTCTGGGGAGCGCCGGAAGATCCGAGTCCTCATTTACCTGGACAAACGCAGAATAAAAAACCCTTTTTAACTGAAACTTCTGATAAAGTGACTCTGCCACCGACACGATCTCAAAATCATTTTCCGGCGTCGCGCCAATAATCATCTGCGTGCTCTGTCCTGCTGGGACGAAACGGGGCGCCTGTTTGTAAAGCATCAGCTCCTGTTTGTTCTCCTCCATCCGGTTCTGAATCTGGCGCATGGGCGTCAAAATCGTCCGCCTGCTTTTATGGGGCGCCAGCTTTTTCAGGCTCTCTGCCGTAGGAAGCTCCAGATTGATGCTCATCCGGTCTGCCAGAAGCCCGGTTCGGTCGATCAGCTCCTGTGGCGCCCCCGGTATGGCTTTCACATGGATATATCCCTGAAAATGATACTCATTTCTCAGTTTGTACAGCGTCTGGTATAAAAGCTCCATCGTGTACGTAGGATTACGCAAAATCCCGGAGCTTAAAAACAGACCTTCTATATAATTACGCCGGTAAAACTCCATCGTGAGCGTGCAGACCTCCTCTGGCGTAAAAGAGGTTCTCGGCACATCGTTTGAGCGGCGGTTGATGCAGTATTTACAATCAAAAACGCACTCATTGGTAAACAGAATCTTCAGAAGTGAAATACATCTGCCGTCCGCTGAGAAGCTGTGGCAGATTCCCTTCGCCAGTGTGTTTCCCATGTTCTTCCCGTCGCCTTTCCTGGTCACTCCGCTGGAGGTACACGCCACGTCATATTTCGCCGCATCTGAGAGAATGTCCAGCTTTTCATAAATACTCATCGTTTCCTGTATTTTCACAAGCCCCACCGCCTTTTTTAGAACATTTGTTTGATTTTTATTGTAACATATGTTCGGTTCAAATGCAAGTTCTTTCGAACAAAAGTTTGCATTCGTATTTTTGCACTGTGTGGAAATTCTGGTTTGGCGGGGGAGGTGGCATTCCTTCCGTACGCAGGCCGGGTGGAAACGTATCTCACGCAAACG
>CAJKKX010000093.1 GCA_905200565.1 uncultured Lachnospiraceae bacterium | reverse complement strand
CGGCATCCTGCCCTGTGAAGCCCGGACTTTCCTCGTCTGGCACCTTTCGTTCTGCCAGCCGCGATTATTTATTCTACTTATCACGGATGTATTCTAGCATCTGAATACCTGAAAGTCAAGATACCAGAATATTTGTTTCCATTAGATTCTAGCTACTCAGGTATGTCAGATTACGCAAAACGGACTTTTGATTTTTTCGGAATACACCGTCAGTTCCGGTAATTCCTTTTCAAGAAACTCTTTCATCTGCGCCAGAAAGATATGTTCCAGCCCATAATGTCCTGCATCGATCACTGCCAGCCCTTTCATGACTGCATCGACCCCGTCATGATGTCCGAAATCTCCGCTGATGAACACCTCTGCTCCGGTTTGCAGCGCCGCATCTACCATACTCTTCCCTGATCCCGGCAGGACGGCGGCCCTGACGACCTTCTGTTCCAGATTCCCAAAAATCTTAACGCTATCCAGATCAAACACCTTTTTTACATACTCCCCGCATTCCCGAAGCGTCATCGGCTGCGGAAGTTTTCCGGTGCGCCCACGCCCTTCCCTCTTCCCTTCGTCCTCAAAGGTCACCTCCAGAATTTCCGTATCGGAAAACCCCAGCATATCGGCCGCCAGCTCCCCCATCGTTACCACGTCGTAATTCGTGTGCATCGCATAATAAGTAATATCACTCTGTATCAGTTCCACAAGCCTGCGCCCGATAAAGTCGTCTGTATTCACTTTTTTCACAGGCGAAAACAGCATCGGATGATGCGTCAGCAAAAAATCCGCCCCCACAGCCTTTGCATCCTGAATCACCTGCTCTGTCGCATCCAGCGCCAGATACACTTTTTTCACATCCTTCTCTCTGCGTCCTGCCAGAAACCCAGAGTTATCCCAGGACTCCGCCATGCAGAGCGGATATTTCTTTTCCAGTTCTTTTATGAGAGCTGCACCATTCATCGCATTTTCTCCTTTGCCCTTTTTATCTGCTCGATCTTCTCCTCAATCTCCAGAAGTCTTTCTTTGGCTCTTGTCGTTTTACTTTCCGCCAGGCTGCGCCGCACGTTTTCAAATGTCTGCTGCTCTCTTTCCAGAAACTGTTTCAGGCATACGTTTTTTTCTTTTAAAAGACAGGGGCCATACAACGCTTCTATCTCTGAAAGCTCTTTCATACGGCCATGCTCTGCACGCATCATGGGATAAAATTTTCCATCCTCCAGAATCATTTTCTCAGAAGTGATCCGGTATCCTTCTTTTTGCAGAAACCGTCGTACCTTTTCCATATCTGACTGGGGCTGCAATACCAGTTCACGCACCGTCCGAAGAACTTCCGCCCCTTCTTTCAGTATTTTTATTACCAGACTGCCGCCCATTCCGGCAATGACCACACAATCCGCCTCGCCGGGTCTTAGCTCTCCAAGTCCGTCGGAAAGCCGGGTTTCAATCTTCTCTTCCAGTTCATACGCCTGGATATTTTCTTTTGCTCTTTGAAGAGGCCCCTTATGAATATCCATTGCAATGGCGCCTGGAATCACGCCCTGCCTGATCAGCCAGAGCGGTATGTATCCGTGGTCTGTCCCTATGTCTGCCACCCGAAAGCCGGGAGTCACCAGACTTGAAACAGACTCCAGTCTTTTTGATAATTGCATGATGTCTACTTCCTAATCCAAATAGTCTTTTAAAATCCGGCTTCTGCTGGGATGTCTGAGCTTTCTGAGCGCCTTCGCCTCAATCTGGCGAATGCGTTCCCTTGTAACGTTAAACTCTTTTCCCACCTCTTCCAGCGTCCTGGGACGTCCGTCTCCCAGTCCATAACGAAGCCGGATGACCTTCTGTTCCCGCTCGGTCAGAGTTTCCATAACCTCCTCCAACTGCTCCCTCAAAAGGGTATACGCCGCCTCTTCTGCCGGCACCGGAATATTGGTATCCTGAATAAAATCACCCAGATGACTGTCATCTTCTTCGCCCACTGGTGTTTCCAGTGAAACCGGATCCTGCGATATTTTCAGAATCTCCCGCACTCTCTCCGGTGAAAGCCCCATCTCCTTCGCAATCTCCTCTGGCTTCGGTTCTCTGCCGTACTCCTGAAGAAGCTGCCTGGACACACGGATGGTACGGTTGATGGTTTCCACCATGTGAACCGGGATTCGGATGGTTCTGGCCTGGTCTGCGATAGCTCTTGTGATGGCCTGTCTGATCCACCAGGTCGCATACGTGCTGAACTTAAAGCCCTTACGGTAATCAAATTTTTCTACCGCTTTAATCAGACCCAGGTTTCCTTCCTGAATCAGATCAAGAAGCGCCATTCCCCTGCCCATAAAGCGTTTTGCAATGCTGACAACCAGACGCAGATTTGACTCTGCAAGCCTGTTTTTCGCCGCCTCCCGCTCCTTTTCCTTTCCTTCCTCCATACATTTGCAGACTTCAATTTCCTCCTCCGCAGTAAGAAGCGGAATCTTACCGATTTCTTTCAAATACATACGCACGGGGTCTTCGATACCTACGCCCTCCGGTACGGACAGATCCTCTTTCGCAGGATCGATTTCCTCTTCCTCCGGTGTGAAATCCACATCATCCTCATCATTCAGCAAAAGCTGATCTTCCTTTTCAGACATATTCAGTACATCGATCCCCTTACTGTCCAGGAATTCATAAACGGCGTCGCACTGCTCTTCGTTCAGCGGCGTTTCTTTAAAAAAGTCCGTCACCTCCTGATAATTCAGGACATTCTTTTTTTCCTTCGCATATGCCAGTAATTCTTTTAATTTTGTTTCAAAGTCTACTGTCTTCTGTTCCATCCGGTTTCCTGCCTTTCATCCATCTATGTTCAATTTTTACCTTAATCGAGGGAAATATGCAGATTCTTCAATTCTGCCAGCTTCCGCTCCTCCCTGATGCTCTTCTGAAGTCCTGCCATATCCGTCGGTTCCAGAAGGGCGCGCCTGTGTGTGATGCCATTGCTTCTGACGCGATATATCGTTTCTCTCAAAGCCTTATCAAACTCCGTCTGCGACTCCAGCGGAAGGGTGGTGTGAAACAGAGACGCTGCTTCCCGCTGCTGTTCCGGCTCCGTGAAATGATTGATGATCTTCGCCGGAACCACATATCCCTCCCTGATCTGTAAAAACAAAAGCTCTGCCGCTTCATGATACAACGTTTCCGTAAAATCCTCCGCGCTGATATGATCTTTGATCTGTTCGTACAGCCCCGGTTTCTCGATCAGCCAGGTCAAAAGCAGCTTCTGTGATTTCTGGATTCCACTTTCTTTTTCCGTCTGCTTTTTTTCCCTTCTTGGTTCTGTCCTTACTGCGGCCGTCCCTTTCATCGCCGCGCGGTTTACCAGCCTGCGCAGATTGTCAAATCCAACGCGGTATTTTTCTGCCACGGCCTCGATATAATTTTCACGTTCCAGCTCTACCTCAAATTCTATGAGCCTGTCCGCCACCGCGCGGTAAAACGCCGTTTTTCCTTCCGGATCCTTCATATCGTAATCCCGCTCCAGCACGGATATTTCAAACATAAAACTGTTTTCCGCTTCCTCAATACGCTCCTGAAATTTCTCCGCCCCCAGCGCCTTGATGAATTCATCCGGATCTTTATAAGGCTGCATATGAAGAACCTTCGCTGACAGTCCTGCCCCCTTCACAATCGGAATCGCCCGCAGCGCTGCCCTCGTCCCTGCCTCGTCGCTGTCATAGGTCAGAATCACCTCATCGGTATGACGCTTTAAAAGTCCCGCGTGCTGTGTCGTCAACGCTGTTCCCAGAGACGCGACCGCATTCTTAAATCCTGCCTGATGCAGAGAAATCACATCCATATAGCCCTCGCATACCAGAAGATTTTTCTTCCTAGATGTCCTCGCCACATTCAGGCCATAAAGATTCCTGCTCTTATCAAAGATTTTCGTCTCCGGCGAATTTAAGTACTTCGGCTTTCCATCTCCCATCACGCGGCCGCCAAATCCGATCACACGGCTGTTCACATCCATAATCGGGAAAATTACACGATTCCAGAATTTATCGTACATCCCCCGTTTCTCATCCACATTCATCAATCCTGACTCCCTTAAAAGTTCGTCGCTGACTCCCTGCTTTTTCATATACTGATACAGATCATTGCTGTATTTATTGGAAAATCCCAGTCCAAAACTTTTCATCGTGTCATCGGAAATCTGCCGGTCTTTCAAATATTTCATCGCCTGCTTTCCGCCGTCACTCCGAAGCTGATAGTAAAAATATTTCGCCGCCATCTTATTCAATTCCAAAAGTCTTGCCCTTAAGTCCTGATTCTTTCTCTCCTCCTGTGAATACTCCTGCTCCGGAAGAGCGACTCCTGCCCGCTCCGCTAAAACCTTCAAAGCTTCCGGAAATGTATAATTTTCATATTCCATCAGAAAAGTAAAGACGTTTCCGCCCGCCCCGCATCCAAAACAATAATACATCTGCTTTCCCGGACTGACAGAAAAGGACGGTGATTTTTCATTGTGAAACGGGCATAAGCCAAAATAGGAGCTTCCTTTCCGCTGTAATTTCACATAACCGGAAATCACATCTACAATGTCATTTCTCTGCCTTACTTCTTCTACCAATTCATCCGAATAATACACCTTATCACCTCGTGATTTCATTCTATTGGCTTATCACTACTTCGCCGTCCTAAGGAATCCGCCAGGCATAGCCTGTCCCCTCTTAGGACAAACCTTAGGATAAGTTCCACGATTTTGGAATATAAAGTTCCGAAAACTTATCCATCGAATACTGGTCTGTCATCCCCGCTATATAGTCGCAGATGACCTGTTCTCTTTTCTCGCCCCGCTCGATCAGGCTGATATATTCCACCGGCATCTCTTCCGGATATTTGCTGTAATGGCGATACAATGCCTGAATCATGCCACATGCCTTTTCCTCCTCCTGCCTTGCGCGGGGATTTTTATAAACATGCCGGAACATAAATTCCCGAAGCTCCGACATGGCCTGCTCCATGCTGGGCGACATGATAATATCCGGCTGATTTTCACTGTTTCTGACAATATCATGAATGATGGAATTCAGCCTTTCTCTGGTCGTGAATCCCAAAACCTCACGGTATCGCAGCGGAATTTCAGTCTCCATGAGAATTCCTGCCCGCTCTGCGTCATCAATATCATGATTGATATAAGCAATCTTATCGGAAAGCCGCACGATCTTTCCTTCCAGCGTGGAAGGTTTTCCGGACGTCCTGTGATTCGCAATCCCGTCCCGCACTTCCCACGTCAGATTCAGCCCTCTTCCCTTATTCTCCAAGATCTCCACCACACGGACACTCTGCCGGTAATGGGCAAATCCCAGCGGACAGATTTCATTCAGCGCACGTTCTCCGGCATGTCCAAAAGGCGTATGCCCCAGATCATGTCCCAAAGCGATCGCTTCCACCAGATCTTCATTCAGACACAAGGCCCTGGCAATCGTCCGGGCGATCTGCGCCACCTCCAGCGTATGCGTCAGGCGCGTGCGGTAATGATCTCCCTGCGGGCGCAGAAACACCTGCGTCTTATGTTTCAGCCGCCGAAAGGATTTCGCATGGAGAATTCTGTCACGATCCCTCTGATACACCGTCCGGATGTCACACGGCGCCTCTTCACGGTTTCTTCCTCTCGTCTTTGCACTGAAAGCTGCATAGGGACTGAAAAACTGCGCTTCTCTCTCTTCCGCCTTCTCCCGTATCGTCATCAAAAAGCCTCCTCTCCAAATCTTATTCTCTCTATTATATATATTCTGTAAAAATCTTAAAATTCCTTTATTTTTTACAAAATCCTGTAAAAAAATTATTTTTTCGGTATTCCTGTACGCTAAATCCTTCCCTGTTAACAGATACCTTGACCGCACCGCTCTTTTCTGTCTCATAAACGACAGTTCTCACATCTTCCAGACGCTCCAGAAGCTCTTTTGACGGATGCCCATAGGAATTATCCCGTCCACAGGATATGACGGATACCGTCGGACGTATCTGCTCTAAAAGTTCCTTTGACGTAGAATTCTTCGAACCGTGATGCGCCACCTTCAGTACCGATATTTTTCCTGCCCTTCCGCTTTCTTCCAGATATTCTTCCCCTTCTTTCTCCACATCGCCTGTCAGCAGCGCACGAAAACTTCCATACTGCACGGCAAGCACCAGTGAATCCCTGTTTTTATCCGTCCCATCGGCTCCTTTTCGCGGCGCCAGGCATTCGATGTTCCATACATCCGCTCCCATTTTCATTCCTTCCTGAAACTTCAGAACCGGAATCTTTCTTCTCTCTGCCAGCCGTTCTATCTGACCATATGTTTCATCTCTTTCTTCAAGCGCGGGAAGCACCAGACAGGCGACGTCTATTTCCCCTTGCGCTTCCAGCAATTCCACAGCTCCATTGATATGATCTTCGTCCATGTGTGTGAGAAAGAGATAATCCAGTTTCCCAATTCCTCTGCATTTCAGAAAAGGAAGGATACGGTATTTTCCAACCTGGGAGACGCTGCTGCTTCCCGCGTCACATAAAAATGTTTTCCCGTCCTCTGTCTTCCAGAAAATTCCATCTCCCTGCCCTACATCCAGAAATGTCATTTCCATACCCTGAATCTTCGAAACCGGAAGCCCTGCCGTCCCAAAAGCCAGCATGCCGCTGCAAAGAAGAAGCTTTCCTTTCTCTCTTCCCGCTCCTGACAGCACCCCAAATACCAGAAGAAGAATCCCATAATATAAGAAAATGCTTCCTGCATCCGGCCTGCCCCAGATCTGCCGCGCTCCCGGAACCCTCAGGCTCCAGAAGCAGAGCGCCTTCATCATGCGCAGAATATAATGGCAGGGCGCAAACAGAAAAATTCCCGCCGGAATCCATACCAGACCGATCATGCCAGAAAACAACCCTGCCAGAAGCAACACAGACATCAGCGGTAAGATCAGCAAATTTAAGAAAATCCCCATTGTGGAAAACTGATAAAAATGGTACAGCATACATGGAAAAATCGCAAGCTGAACAGAAAGACTGACCAGCATACCGTCTGCAAGCTTTCCTTTCGTCCGGATACACTTCTTCAAAACGGGATACAGGTACGCAAGTCCCCCTGCCGCCAGCACAGAAAGCTGAAATCCCCCCTCAGACAAAAGCAGCGGATTCCGGAACAAAAGCAGAAGAACCGCCAACGCCAGGCTGCTTTTCAAATCATAGGTTCTTCCGGACGCCTGCGCGCCCAGATAGACCAGAAACATCAAAAATGCCCGGCAGGTGGACACGCTCATTCCCGTCATAATACTATAAAGCCCTGTCAGGCTTCCGCTCAAAATTCCTGCCAGAAAAAATCCCGCTCCCAGCTTACGAATTGCCGAAAAGAACAACATTCCAAGCAGAGAAATGTGCAGCCCCGAAATCGCCAGCACATGCGAAATGCCAGCATTCTGATAGAGGTTTTTGACGTCCTCTTCCATGCCATTTTTATCCCCCAGCAGCATAGCGCACATCAGAGAAGCTTCCTCTTCTTCTGCAATTTCATAAAGGCTTTCTTTTATTCTGTTTCTGACATCTGAAATCGTCTGCCTGAATCTGTCCGTTTTTCGGTCAATCAGCGTAATATGGCACTTTGACATCAAAAGACCGATTTTCTGTGCGCGATACCATTTTTCCATATCAAATTGACCTGGATTCCCCGCAGACTCCGGCTCCTGGCATATTCCGGTCACTTCCAGAATGTTTCCAATCTGATACGAAATATCTTTGTCTGTAAAAATGAGAATATTGAAATCGTAAGACTCCTGATTTGTTCCTGATAAAATAGAATTGTTTTTAAGATAAATCTGATTTGTATTCTTTCTTTCCTGCCTGTATATCTGCCCCCGTATCCGGACGCTCTGTCCCGCATCGTGATCTGGCAGCGG
>CAJKKX010000092.1 GCA_905200565.1 uncultured Lachnospiraceae bacterium | reverse complement strand
GAAAGAACACAGGCGGATGGTGCTTTGGTGAATGTGGAAAAAACGAAGACGGAGGGTGCTTTGGCGAATGTGGAAAAAACGAAGACGGAGGGTGCTTTGGCGAATGTGGAAAAAGCCCAGGCGGATGGCGCATTGACGGACGTGGAGAAGGCCCAGGCGGGTGAAGCTTTCATTGATGAGGAGGCGCAGGGAAATGATACTCCGGCGGGCGGGGACGCGCGGCGGCAGGAAAGCGGCGAGGGCATACATGCGCAGAGCGTAGCGGGAACAGTGCCGGAGCGGGCGGCCTGGCCGGGAAGCCTTGCCGGGCGCTGGAACAATTTTTTGCAGCATTATCCGCAGATCCGGCCGTTTGCAGATGAGGAAATCACGCAGTGCATCAGCATCGCGCCCAAGGATCTTTCCTTTCTGCCGCGCGAGGAATGGCAGTTTGGAAAAAATCCTTTTTTGAGGCAGGCATTCGCGCAGTATCATCATCTGATGCTGGGCTGTCACGCGAGCGGACGTTTTGTACTTGCGGTGCCGGGAAGCTTCCGGAATATGCAGGAGAAGCATCTTGCGAGGATGTCCGGCTTTCCTTATTATAAAGAGGCGGCATGGATGGGGGCAGCGGATCGCCTGGAGGCAGCAGATCACCTTGAGGCGGCGGAAGAGAGCCTGTGGGCGGCAGGCACCGGAAGCATGGAACCGGAGGGGTACTGGTATCATTTTTTAAATGAAGGTTGTTTGCGGCGATAAACGATAGATGGTGAGATCCGATATAAAATTAATTTATTTTCTGTGCAACAAAACACCGCAAATCAGACACTATATATACGTAAAGGTAATCCATTGGGCATCCCGTAGCTCAGATGCTTCACATGGGTTAATATTTCGAATTCGAAAAGGGATACCACACAAAAAGAGGAAAGCTTATGGATCAACAGATAAAATTAGTAAAACAGGCAAAAAGAGGGGATACGCACGCATTTGCGGAGCTGTACCGCGGCGTGTACCAGGAGCTGTTTCGTTTTGCGCTCTACACGCTGAAAAACAGTCACGATGCGGAGGATGCGGTCAGTGATACGGTAGCGGATGCATGGGCGCAGATCGGTTCTTTGAAGAAAGAAGAATCATTTAAGGCGTGGATTTTTAAAATCCTTTCCAACAAATGCCGCCGCTGTCTGAAGCTGTATACGGAAAAGACAGAAGAGCTGCCGGAGGATCTGTGTGAAGAAAAAGGGGACGCAGATGAGCAGCTGGATGTAAGGGCGGCGTTTGCGCGCCTTGCAGACGAGGAGCGATTGATTTTGTCCATGCATATTTTTGGCGGCTACAGCAGCCGGGAGATCGGCGAGGCGCTGCAGATGAATGACAGTACCGTGCGCTCCAGACAGAAGCGGGCGCTGGAAAAAATGGAAGCCTGGTTAGCATAACGAGGAGGGGAACATGATGGATGAAAAAAATTTAATGGAACAGATCAGACGGTCGGCGGAGAAGGTCGATGTGCCGGAGACGCTCCGCCCGGAAAACATGCAGAAAAAGCTGGAGGACGGAGGAAAGAAAGGGCCAGACAGAAGGAAGCTGCTTACTTTTTCGCAGAAATGTCAGATCGCACTTGCGGAGGCGGTAGTTATCGCGCTGGTATTTTTTGCCGGTCGCAATGTCGGCGTCACGGAGGGACGGCTGACGGACAGCGGGCAGCCGGGGATGACCGCCTCATCTCTGCAGGAGTCGGAAACAGGTGCGGAAGCGGCGCGGTCGACAGAAAGTGACGCCGGAGCCGCCGCAGAAAACGCAGCCGCACAGGATGCCGGAGCAGTCGCAGAAAATGCAGATGCTCAGGATGCCGGAGCAGACGCAGTACAGAAGAAAAGCGCAGAAAACGAAAGCGCTGCAGTACAGAAAGACTCCGCCGGAGACATCGCTCTGCAGGAGGGCATCGCCCCGGTTGAGAGCGAGGAAGTCCTCTATAAGCGGCTCAGAGAATACCAGAGTACGGGAAATGCTTCCTATGCGAAGATGGATATTGCATATGCGACGCAGGAAATGGCAGTGGAGGATTCGGTGGCTATGAACAGCATAGCATCCGCCGCGGATACGGGGGCGGGCGCGGACTTTTCACAGACGAATCTGCGGGAGCTGGGCGTCGACGAGGGCGACATTGTAAAGACAGACGGGAAGTATATTTATATAATGAAACGAAACAGTTCGGTGAAGATCATCAGCGCCAATGGGGAGCAGATGGAGCTGATTCAGACGATCGAACCGGAATCTCTTGATGAATCTGTGCGCGATATGTATATCAGCGGAAATATTCTGAATCTTGTGACGAGCGGCACGAAAAGCAGCATGAAGGAAGATGCATCAGATGTCTATTACACAGAGTATTACGATTACGCAAAAGTAGTCACCTATGATATTTCAAACCCGGAAAACCCAATATTGACAGGAAGCGTGGAGCAGGAGGGCTATTATCACAGCAGCAGGAAGGTGGGGGATTATGTATATCTTTTCACGCAGTTCCAGCCGGTGATCGGTGACACGCAGGAGGACAGCGGTATCATGCCGCTGGTAGATGGCGCGCGCATGGAAGCGGCGGACATTTATGTGCCGGAAGAGCTGCGCAGTACAAGCTACCTGGTGATCGGTTCCGTGAATGTGAATCAGCCGTCGGAAATGACGGCGCATAAGGCGGTGGTGTCCGGTGCAGAGCAGTTTTATGTGAGCGGGCAGAGCATCTACATCTGCTGCCAGGAGTGGAGAGAAGGCACCGGAGATGTCACAAAGATCATGAAGTTTTCCTATGAAAACGGGAATATACGCGGGATCGGTGTTGCCGAGCTGCAGGGCTATCTGAACGATACATTTTCTCTCGATGAGTATGACAATTATCTGCGCGTGGTGGCGACCGACTGGAACAGCGGCGATGAAATTAACGCCCTGTACATCTACAATGCACAGATGGAGCTGGTGGGGAAAATTGCTGACATCGCTCCGGGAGAAACAATCCGTTCCGCAAGATTTTTTGGAGATACCGGATACTTTGTGACCTTTAAGCAGACTGACCCGCTGTTTTCGGTAGATTTGTCGGATCCCGAAAACCCGCAGATCATTGGAGCGCTGAAAGTGACGGGCTTTTCGTCCTACCTGCACTTTTACGGGGAGGACAGGCTTCTCGGCATTGGGTACGAGGCGGATGAAGACACCGGAGCGACGACAGGGATTAAGCTGTCCATGTTTGACATCTCAGATCCTTCCAATGTGACGGAGATCAGCCGCTATGTGATCAAGGGCGCCAGCTACTGCGCGGGGCTTGACAACTATAAAGCGATTCTGGTCAACCCGGAAAAAAATCTGCTTGGCTTTGTATGCGACGATAATTACCTAGTATTTTCCTATGATGAGGAAAAGGGCTTTGAGAACCTTCTCACTTACAATCTCTCCCAGGGGGAACGCCAGCAATCTTACTGGTACGCATACGACGACGTGCGCGGACTTTATATCAATGACAGCTTCTACCTTGCCGCGTCAGATATCATTCGCGCGTTTGATATAACAGAATCGTTCGAACAGAAAGCGAAACTGGAATTCTAAAGTGTGCAAAGGTATTGAAAATGGAGGTGAAAAAGTGTTATACTCCAGATAAAAAGGCAGGGAGGTCAACACAATGACAGAAGAAACAAAAATAACAGAAACACTCACACAGGCGCAGGCGGCTGAGGAAGCGGCAGCGGAAACCGTGCAGACGGTGGAAGAGCCGGCAGCGGAAAAAGCGGAAACGGAAGCTGTACAGGCGACGGAAGGGCCGGCAGCGGAGGCAGAAGCAGCGCCGGAAGCGCCTGTGGAGAGCATGGCGGATTACGAGGCGGAGCTGAACGCTTCTCTCAAACAGATTCATGAGGGCGATGTGCTTACCGGTACGGTAATCGGCGTGACAGACACGGAGGTCACTCTGGATCTGAAATACTACACAGAGGGCGTGATCCGCATTGAGGACTTTACCGACGATCCCAATTTCAACGTAAAGGAAGAGGTTCATATCGGAGACGAAATTTCCGCGACGGTTGTACGAAGAGATGGCGGACAGGGACAGATCATGCTGTCGCGCAAGGAAGCGAACGATGTGCTTGCATGGGACAGGCTGCAGACGCTCATGGAAAAGCAGACGATCATCAAGACAAAGGTAGCAGGCGTGGTAAAAGCAGGCGTAGTTGTGTATGTGGAAGGAATCCGCGGATTTGTTCCGGCATCGAAGCTGTCGCTGAACTATGTGGAGAATCTGGAAGAATGGCTTGGAAAGGATGTTGAGCTGCGCGTCATCAATGTGGACGAGGAGGACAAAAAGCTGGTGCTTTCCGCAAGGGAAATCCTTCGCGAACGCGAGGCTGAGGAGAAAAAGGCGAGAATCTCCAACGTCGAGGTAGGTCTTGTGACAGAGGGGACGGTAGAATCCCTCCAGCCTTACGGTGCGTTTATCAATCTCGGCAACGGGCTGAGCGGTCTGGTGCATGTATCACAGATTTCTGAAAAGCGCATCAAGTCTCCGGCGGCAGTGCTGAAGGTGGGCGATACGGTAAAAGTAAAGGTCATTGCAGTGAAGGACGGCAAGCTGAGCCTCAGCATGAAAGCGCTGCAGGATGTTGCAGCAGAGGAAATCCAGGAGGAAACCATCGAGCTGCCGCAGTCTGAGTCTGTTTCCACAAATCTCGGTTCCTTATTTGCAAAGCTGAAATTGTAAAAAACGCAGGAATGTTCGCCGGACAAAGACACTTGTATGCGCAAGTTGTACATTTGTGAAAAATAATAACTGTAAAAAATAACAAAAAGCAGGAGATATAAAGAAAAAAATTGGAGGAAATTACAATAAATTTATGATACGTTCATAATTTGTTCATATATGCTTGCTACAATATAGACAGTTAAAAAACCACTCCGATTAATAGATAAATTTTTTCATAATTGCCTCCGGTGTACCAGACGCCGGGGGCACTCCTCATTTTAGGGCATCTCTTTGGAATGTCTGCTTTACTAATCCGGCATTTTCTGCTATGATTTAACAGAAGACGAAAATATTGGGGGTATTTATGGAACATTACGATAAACACCAAATATATGTGATCGGGCATAAAAATCCCGATACGGATTCCATCTGCTCAGCAATTGCCTACGCCTATCTGAAAAATCAGTCGGGCACCGGAGAATACATAGCGAAGCGCGCCGGGCATGTGAGCACGGAAACGCAGTACGTGCTGGAAAAATTCAATATGGAAGCGCCGGGCTATGTGCCAAATGTAAAAACGCGGGTGAAGGATATGGAGATTCGCCGGACGCAGGGGGTGTCCAGCGATATTTCTCTGAAAAAGGCATGGACGCTTTTGAATGAAACAAAGGGCACGACGCTGCCGATCATCAAAGAGGACAATGTTCTGGAGGGACTTATCAGCATCGGCGATATTGCCCGGTCCTATATGGCAGTCGTGGACAATGCTATTCTTTCCAAGGCGCAGACCCAGTATTGCAATATTCTGGAGACATTGGACGGTACGCTCTATGTGGGCGATCCGAATGCTTTTTTTGACCAGGGCAAGGTAGTTGTGGCAGCTTCCAGTCCGGAGGTCATGGAATCCTATATCGAGGAACACGACATGGTCATCCTCGGCAATCGTTATGAGACGCAGCTCTGCGCAATTGAGATGAAGGCCGGCTGCCTGATCATCTGCGGAGATGCAGTCGTCACCAAGACGATCCAGATCCTTGCCAAGGAAAAGGGCTGTACGATCATTGCGACGCCGTATGACACCTACACGGTTGCACATCTGATCAACCAGAGTATGCCGGTACGGTTTTTCATGAAAGACAACGAAATTATTGCTTTTTCAGAGGATGATTTCACGGATGACATCAAAGAAATCATGGCGAGCAAGCGTCATCGTGATTTCCCGATCCTTGATAGAAATGGTCATTATGTGGGAACCATTTCCCGCCGGAATTTGCTCGGTATCAAGAAACGTCGTCTGATCCTGGTCGACCACAATGAGCCGTCCCAGGCGGTCGACAACATCGAGAGCGCCGAGATTCTGGAGATCATCGACCATCATCGTCTTGGCTCGCTGGAGACAATGATGCCTGTGTACTTCCGCAATCAGCCGGTTGGCTGTACCTCAACGATTATTTACCAGCTTTACCAGGAGCAGGGGATAGCGATTCCGAAGAAGATTGCGGGACTTATGTGCGCGGCGATTATTTCCGATACGCTGCTGTTCCGTTCTCCTACCTGTACGCCGATGGATAAGGCGGCGGCGCAGGCGCTTGCTCAGATCGCCGAAATTGACTGCAAGGAGTTTGCAGCAGAAATGTTTGCGGCAGGCAGCAATTTAAAGAGCAAGACAGCGGAAGAAATATTTTATCAGGATTTCAAAAAATTTGAGCAGGACGAGACGACCTTTGGCGTGGCGCAGATCACTTCCATGACAGAGGGAGAGCTTGCGGGCGCAAAGGAAAAACTGCTCGCTTATATGGAGACTGCATTTGAGAATCAGCGTCTCACTATGCTGTTTTTCATGCTAACGGATATCTTAAATGAGTCTACCGAGCTGCTGTGCTTCGGAAAAGGTTCGGAAAACCTGGTCAAGGAAGCCTTCGGCAAAACTGTGGAGAATGGTTCTGTCATTCTGCCGGGCATCGTATCCCGCAAAAAACAGCTCATACCGACGCTGTTCTCCGCACTTCAGCAGTAAGCAGACGTTATTGCTGTCTGCAAAAGTGTTTTATTCCTGCAAGCAACGAGCCAGGCGGATGTGCCTGCACATCTGTTTGACTCCATAAGATCATCAAGGAGAAGGAGAAGCTTTGGGAAAACAGATTTGGAAAGCCGGCAATATGCTCTACCCGCTTCCGGCGGTCATGGTGAGCTGCAGACGGCCGGGAGAAAAAGCAAATATTATCACGGTAGCATGGACAGGAACGGTGTGCACCAATCCTGCCATGCTTTATATTTCCGTACGCCCGGAGAGACACTCCTATTCCATTCTCCGGGAGACCGGGGAATTTGTGGTGAATCTGACGACGGAAAAGCTTGCGCGCGCAACAGATATGTGCGGGGTACGTTCCGGGCGTGATATGGATAAATTCGCGCAGCTTCATCTTACGGAAGAACCCTCGCAGCATATAGCAGCGCCGGGGATCAGGGAATGTCCGGTCAATATCGAGTGTCGCGTCAAACAGGTGCTGGAGCTTGGCTCCCACCATATGTTTCTTGCGGAGGTGCTTGCCGTTCATGTTGATGAAGCTTATCTTGATAAAAACGGCAAATTTCATCTGAACGAGGCCGGGCTTCTGGTATACTCCCACGGCGAATACCATGCGGTCGGAGAGCTGCTTGGCACCTTCGGCTATTCTGTCAGAAAAAAAGAAACCTCTGGAAAACAGAAAAAAATAAAAACAAGATGTGGTACCAGGTCTGAAAAAAACAGAAAAAACGGTACATGATATTGTTTCAAAACCGTGTCGAATTTTGATAGAATTATGTCGATAAATTAATTTTTGTTTACAAATCCAAAGAATGTGATATAATGTTCGTTAAGGGCAGAGGAAAATGCACAGAAACACAGAGAACGAGCTTGCGAAAGATTCTGTGTTTGTGGGCATTTGACGAGCTTCTTGCTCATTTTAAGGGGAAAAGATTTTATACACAGGGGAAGAGTGTAAATAAAATATCAGAGGTGTCCAATGGAACAATATATTATCAAAGGCGGGAATCCTCTCGTCGGCGAGGTAGAAATTGGCGGCGCCAAGAATGCGGCACTGGGCATTCTTGCTGCGGCTATTATGACAGATGACACAGTTGTAATTGATAATCTGCCGGATGTGCAGGATATACATGCTTTGCTTGGAGCGATCAGAGGTATTGGCGCGAAGGTGGAAAAGGTCGGCAGAATGGCCTGGCAGATAAATGGCTCCGG
>CAJKKX010000091.1 GCA_905200565.1 uncultured Lachnospiraceae bacterium | reverse complement strand
GTTTTGAAGTGTGCTGTCAAAAACAACAGCGACCTGGTGACGGTGGTTGGAAGTCTTCTGGATGTGAATGTCGGCTCGGTACTGCTGATCGACGGCAACTGGAAGGTGGACAGCCGCTACGGGCGCCAGTTTGCGGCGGAGACGTGGGAGGAGACGCCGCCCGCGACCGTCTATGGGATTGAAAAATATTTAGGCTCCGGTCTGATCAAGGGCGTCGGTCCCCGGTTCGCGCAGCGGATTGTCCGGAAATTCGGGACAGATACCATTGAGGTGATTGAAAACGAAATCGGGCGTCTGCGAGAGGTGGAGGGAATCGGGGAAAAACGCATCCTTCAGATCAAGGAGAGCTGGGAGCGGCAGAAAGAGATTAAAAATGTCATGCTGTTTTTGCAGGATCACGGCGTGAACACCTCATTTGCTGCCAAAATCTACCGGCAGTACGGGAATGAGAGCATCGGGAAGGTAAAGGAAAATCCGTTTCGTCTGGCGGATGATATCTGGGGGATCGGCTTCAAGACGGCGGACAGCATTGCCGAAAAGCTGGGCTTTTCAAAGGAATCCTTTGTGCGCCTGCGCAGCGGGATTCTGTACACATTGAGCAATCTGGCGGATGAGGGGCATGTGTATGCCCGGAAGAACCAGTTGATACAGAAAGCCGTGCAGCTTCTGGAAGCAGAGGAGAGCAGTATTGTCATGACGCTGGATCAGATGATCGCGGATAAGGACGTCATCCGGGAGAAGATTATACAGACAGAACCGGGAGCATCTGTGCAGATGTGTCCGGAGGGGATGGAATGGCGGAGAGCTGACTGTGAAGAAAACAGCACATTCGAAGCAATCTATCTGCCGCCGTTTTACTATGCGGAGGTTGGCACGGTGGCAAAATTGAAGAGGCTGCGCGAGACTCCGGCGCAGGATCGGTTATGGACGCAGCTTATGCAGGCGCGGGAGCAGAGCGGCAACCCCGATCTCTCCATCGACGTGTCACATATTGAGAAAAAGGTACATATGCAGTATGATGAAATCCAGGCGGACGCAATACGGCAGGCGGCGGTGTCGAAGGTGATGATTCTGACCGGCGGCCCCGGAACCGGAAAGACAACCACCGTGCAGGGCATTCTGGCGACATACCGCGCGTTCGGGCTGAAAATTCTTCTGGCGGCGCCCACCGGAAGAGCGGCGAAACGGCTGGAAGAGACGACCGGCATGGAAGCGAAAACGATTCACCGGCTTCTGGAGGACAAGCCGCCGGAGGGCTACCAGAAAAATGAGGAGCATCCGCTGGAAGGCGACGTATTGATCGTGGATGAGTGCTCCATGATTGACATTATCCTGATGAATGCGCTTTTAAAGGCGGTCCCCGCCGGGATGCGTGTGATTTTGGTGGGCGATATCGACCAGCTCCCGTCGGTCGGAGCGGGCAATGTGCTGCGCGACATCATGGATTCCGGCTGCTTTCCGGTCATCCGTCTGACGCGGATATTCCAGCCGCATTGTCATGAACGCGCATAAAATCAACGAGGGAAAGCTGCCGGATCTCTCAAATGGGCGCGACACAGATTTCTTCTTTATTGCTAGGGAAGAACCGGAGGATGCTGTGCTTGAAATTGTAAATCTCGTGCAGCACAAATTATCGCGCTTTTATCACACGCCGGTTAATCAAATCCAGGTGCTTACGCCCATGCAGAAGGGCGTTGTGGGTGCGACGAACCTTAACCTGGCGCTGCAGGAGGCTTTAAACCCGCAGGGGGACGGGCTGCGCAGGAGCGGTTTTATCTTTCGCCCGAATGATAAGGTCATGCAGATAAGAAATAATTACGACAAGGAAGTATTTAACGGGGACATCGGCATCATTGAATCGGTGGATATCGGAGGCCGTACATTGAAAGTAAGCTTTGACGGGCGCGCTGTGGAATATGACGCGGCGGAACTGGATGAGCTGGTTCATGCCTACGCCACGACGATTCATAAGGCGCAGGGCTCGGAGTATCCGATCGTCGTGATGCCGGTTCTCATGAATCATTTTGTGATGCTGCAGCGGAATCTGATTTATACGGGTATCACGCGGGCAAAGAAAATCCTTGTGCTCGTCGGGACGAAAAAGGCGCTGGCGTATGCGGTGCGCAATGTTACGGTGACAAAACGCAACACCCTGCTGAAAGAGCGGCTCTGTTGCTGCGAACAGAGTGAACAGTGACGCGGCTCTGCGGTACGGCGGATACGGGAAGGGATGAATGACCGGTTCCGGTACCGGAAATTCCCGGCTGAAGCCCATATTGCCTGGCTTTTGGAGCTGTAAAAGGATAACGAGGGGGAACAACATATGCTAAAAATCGAAGATGGAAAACTGAAATTTCACTACGACGCGGAGGAGCTCTGGATAGAGCCGTGGGGACAGAATTCTCTGCGCATCCGTGCGAACTGATGAAAGAGGCGCATGAAAAGGGCACGCCGGTTCTGGAGGCGGGCGCAAAAACGCGCAGGGTCTACTTACCCGGCAGCGGCGTTATCTGGAAGGACGCCTGGAACGGACAGGAATATCCGGGCGGAAGCTGGATTACCGTGCAGGTAACGCTGGAGGACATGCCGGTATTCGTAAAGAAGGATTAAAAGGCGGAAAGTGAGCAGCCGTATTCCCGATACAAAAGCAGGGGATGCGGCTGTATTTTTTGATTGTGAAACAGGAAACATCATGATAGAATAGAACAAAGCAATCAGATAGTACCAAAAAGGAGGGAATGACAGTGCATAAGCTGATTATAAATAAACTTGGACCGATAGGGCATTGTGAACTGGAATGTTCCCGGTTTATGACCTTAACAGGGTTCCAGGCTTCTGGAAAGAGTACTATAGCAAAGGTGATTTACTATTTCAGGACAATAAAAGAGGATATCGCAGAACTTGCGAAGACGCAGGCTTTAAAAAATGTTCCGGTGAACGGTCTGAAGAATGAATTTCAGCAGAAGTATGGGAATGAATTAAAGAAGGATCTGGAAAATTATCTGCGTGAAAAGTTTATGAGAACATTTGGTTCCTCCTGGGGAATGGCAGGTGAAATGTATATTGAGTATCATTTTACCCAAACCTGCATTATCAGGGTTTCACTCAAAAATGATGAAAAGTATGGGGCACCCAATTATATATGGATTACATTCAGCAAAGAGCTGATAAATTTTCTGGAAGAAAAAAATCATTGTTTATCTACCACGTTGTTGGGGATACCGGATGAAGAGCTTAAGCAGTTTAGAGCTGATTTGTATAATATTTTTGACGATAACTGTCCGGTGGTATATATTCCGGCCGGGCGCAGCATGATTACTTTGCTGTCCCAGCAGCTTAGTTATATTTATGCCACTATGGACGATATGCAGAAACGTTCTCTGGATATTTGTACCAAAGATTATCTGGAACGGATTCTGCGTATAAAGCCAGAGTTTTCGGAAGGGCTGCAGGGACTGGCGATTTATCGGATGGGAAAAACTTCTGTTTCAAAGAAAAAAACAGAGCAGGCATTAAATCTAATAAAAAAAGTGTTAAGGGGTACGTATCGTTACAGCGATGGAGAAGAGCAGATTGTTTTGGACAACGGGAAATATGTGAAAATAAATTTCTCTTCTTCTGGTCAGCAGGAGTGTGTGTGGATTCTTAATTTGCTGTTTTATTATTTGGTCAGACAGGATCATATGCTGTTTATTATAGAGGAGCCGGAATCGCATCTGTTTCCGGAATCGCAGAAATACATTACAGAGTTAATTGCTCTGATGAGTAACCTCGGTCATTCTGTTTTGCTGACAACGCACAGTCCGTATGTACTTGGAGCACTGAATAATCTGTTGTATGCATACACGATACCGAAAAAATATTCAAAAGAGGCAAATAAAGTGATTCCGGAGACGTTGTGGATTGATTATGGTCACTTTAATTCCTGGTTCGTAAAAGATGGAACGGTCGAGAATTGTATGGATGAGGAAATTCATATGATTCAGAACGAAAGAATTGATGAAATTTCAAAAGTAATTAATGAAGAATTTGAAAAGCTTTTGAATTTGCAGGATAAAGATGAGGAAGATGTGGTGAAGTCATGCCTTTAAAGGGATTTGGGTCATTATGTAGCAGGAATGCCGCTCAGATTGTGTCAAGAGACCAGGGAAATCCGCAATATCATCGGGGAATAAATAAGAACAGGTGTAATGTGACGCATTATAAAATAGATGGAGTGGTAATCAAAGGAGAAAGTGCCTGTGATTTTTTGCTGATAAATGAAGAAAGCAGGGTAGCGTATTTAATTGAGCTGAAGGGCTCTGATTTAGTAAAAGCGGTCCGGCAGTTAGAAGTAACGGAAGATATGCTGCGGCGAGAGCTTTCACCTTATACAGTGCAGTACCGGATTGTGGCAAACAAGTGTAAAACGCAGGAAATTCGATCCTCAGAGTACAGAAAATATCAAATACGATGGAAAGGGCGATTGCTGCAAAAAACGGGATTTATTGAAGAGAATATCTGAGACAGGTGACAGGGCAGTTTAGCTGAACTGTTACCATCATTGAGAAAAGGAAGTATGGCATCATGAGTTATAAGCTTGCGATTTTTGATATGGATGGAACGATTCTGGACACACTGGAGGATCTGGAGAGCAGTCTGAATTTTGCGCTGACGGAAGCGGGCTGCCCTGCGCGGAAACGGGAGGACGTGCGGCGTTTCCTGGGCAATGGGATGCAGAGACTGATTGAGCTGGCGGTTCCGCCAGACTGCCCGGAAGAGAAGAAAACGAAGATTCTGGAGCGTTTTAAGGAGCATTACAAAATACACTGCGCGGACAGGACAAAGCCCTATGACGGTATCACGGAATTGCTGCAGGATTTGCGGGAGAGCGGTTGCCGGACCGCGGTTGTCTCCAATAAGGGGGACTTTGCCGTGCAGGAGCTGAATCAGCAATACTTTGCCGGGCTGATGGACTGCGCGATCGGCGAAAAGGAAGGCGTGAGGAAAAAACCGGCGCCGGACTCTGTGAACGAGGTTTTGAGGGAACTGCAGATCGACCAGCAGGATGCGGTCTATATCGGCGATTCCGAGGTGGACATTGAGACGGCAAAGAATGCCGGGATGGACTGTATCATTGTGAGCTGGGGCTTCCGGGAGCGGGATTTCCTTATTGCGCAGGGGGCGGAGCTGATTGTGGATTCCGCAGAGGAGCTGGAAGAACAGATTCTGGGGGCGTAGACCAAGCCGCCGTTCTGCCCGTACAACTTCAATTCAACAGACCATTTGCCGAAGTTCTCCGGGGAGTTTAACCGTACAGGTGGAGTTTTTGCATGGTGTTGCTGTTATATGATAAAAATGCCGCTGCTATCTTCGCAATGAGCAAAGAGCGCCGCGGCATTTTTGAATTCATGGGAATTTCTTAAATTCTCACATGCGAAAGCAAATTTTACATACCCCGAATCTGCAGAGGTACTTTACAGCTTCTCTCCTGTAAGCAGCTCGTAAGCCTGCAGGTATTTTCCAATCGTTTTTTCCACGATATCCTCCGGCAGCGTCCAGTCGTTGCCCGGATTTGCTTTCAGCCAGTCGCGGGCGAACTGCTTATCGAAGGACGGCTGACCGTGTCCCGGCTCGTAGCCCTCTGCCGGCCAGAAACGGGAGCTGTCCGGTGTGAGCATTTCGTCACCGATCACCAGATTGCCGTTTTCGTCCAGACCGAATTCGAACTTTGTATCTGCGATGATGATGCCGCGGCTGAGTGCATAATCCGCACATTTTTTATAGAGTGCGATCGTGCAGTCGCGGAGCTTTGCGGCGTATTCCTCTCCCTTGCCCGGGAAATATTTTTCCAGATGAGCGATGCTCTGCTCGTAGGAGATATTTTCGTCGTGGTCGCCGATTTCCGCCTTGGTGGACGGGGTGTAGATCGGCTCCGGCAGCTTGTCGGATTCCTTTAAGCCCTCCGGCAGCTTAATGCCGCATACCGTGCCGTTTTCACCTCGCACTCCATTCCCATCAGCGCCGCCGCTGCCGGTGATGTAACCGCGCACGATGCACTCGATCGGAAGCATGGTAAGCTTTCTGCACATCATACTGTTGCCGTCAAAACGAGGCTGCTGGAAAAATTCCGGCATATCCTTCACATCTGTGGAGATCATGTGATTCGGAAGGATGTCCTCGGTCATATTGAACCAGAATTTCGACATCTGCGTAAGCACGGTGCCCTTTTTCGTTACGGTGTTGTTCAGAATCACATCGAAGCAGCTTATACGGTCTGTGGCAACCATGATAAGGCTGTCACCGTTGTCGTAAATTTCGCGGACCTTTCCTTCTTTAATCGGTTTCATTTCTGCGCTCATTTGTATCCACTCCTATTTGTTGTTTATGTATTTACAGATACACTATAGCATAGTTTATTTTATTTTGATATACCCAAATATTATTTTTTGCGGATTTGACAGAGGAAGTCGTTGTTGTTTTCGGGCATTGCAGGTATAATGTAACCAAAAGGGGTTGCATATGTTTGCCGGAAAGGAGTCAGCATGACAAGGACAGTTGGGATCGGACTGCAGGTTTTGATCAGAAAGCAGAATCAGAGAGGAGTGTGCCAGAACGATGAATAATATGATCACTTACGCAGAAACGATGCTGGATGATTTCGAAGTGCGGCCGTTTAATTCCGTGGACAGCCTGATCCTGGCATGGGTTTCGTACATGCAGTTTCCGGAGTCGATGACGGGGATCCGCACCTGGAACGGAATCGGCATCCGGGAGCTGCTGCGCGCGGAATGCTTCCCGGAAATGTTTGCGGATCTGTGGAATCCGGAGGGCAACCGTCAGCTTTTGTTTGCGCTTGCGGCAAGCCCGCGGTTTCGCGGCATTACGGTCTGCGGCTATGCAGAGCAGCTTGACAGGGAGCGGGAGAAACAGTTTTCTGCCGTCACATTTAAAATCAGACCGGGGCTTTCTTATGTTGCATTCCGGGGAACGGACGCCACGATCGTCGGCTGGAAGGAGGACTTCAACATGGCGTTTCAGTGCCCGGTGCCCTCACAGGAGGCTGCGGCGAAATATCTCGACGAGGCAGCCGCGCACACACAGGGGGCGCTTCTGATAGGCGGTCATTCCAAGGGCGGAAATCTGTCCGTCTATGCGGCGGCAAAGTGTGCGCCCGAAACACAGGGACGTATTCAGAAGGTGTATTCGCACGACGGTCCCGGCTTTCAGGAATGCGTGCTGGAAAGCGCGGAATTTCAGCGCACGCTTCCGAAGGTGGAAAAGACGATACCGCAATCCTCTCTGGTGGGAATGCTGCTGGAGAATCAGGAGGATTTCCTGGTGGTTAAGAGCAGCAGCGTGAGCCTGTGGCAGCACGATCCGTTTTCCTGGATCGTGGAGGACGGGCAGTTTTGTATGCTGGGCGATCTGACGCCGGGGGCAAAGCAGCGTGATGCCGCGCTCAACGAGTGGATCCGTCAGCTTTCGCGGGAAGAACGGGAACGATTTGTTGACGCGCTTTTTGAAGTCATCAGCGTGAATGGAATCGATACGGTTTCCGAATTTGGCTCAAACTGGAAGACAACGATTCCGGCGGCGTTTGAAAAATTGTCGCAGTTGGATGCCGAAACGCAGGAGATCGTATTCAGCGCCCTTAAAAAGCTGGCGGCGCTTAGCGCAAGAAATAATTTCACAGAAATGCTGAAAGCAGCGCGGCTTCAGAATGCGGAGATAAAACGGCCGGGGCTTCAGAATGCAGAAGGAAAGCTGTCGGGAAAACAGAATGGAGAAGGAAAGCTGCCGGGAAAACAGAATGCGGGTGCAGATCTGCCGGGAGGTCAGAAGCCGGAGACAAGGAAGCCGCGGATATCATGACGCACCGCACCAACATGACGGCCCTGGACGGCAGCATGAGCCTTAAGGAAGCAGTGGATTTTATACTGAATGAAGGCGTGAATACCCGGTATCCTGTATACGGGGAGGACATAGATGATATCATCGGCATACTCCACATGCGCGATGCCATGACGTTTGCGG
>CAJKKX010000090.1 GCA_905200565.1 uncultured Lachnospiraceae bacterium | reverse complement strand
CGGAAGAGGCTATGCGTGAAGCCGGGAAGCAGACGCTTCTGACAGACGTCCGTTACATAGATGCACCCTGCGGCGGATGCTGGTACCCGTTCTTTTCTGCAGGAGATATCTGTGAGAAGAGCGCAGTTCTCGGTGAGATCCGCGATTATTTTGGAAATGTCATCCATATCTGCCGCGCGGAGGAGCGCTGCGTGATTTTATACCAGACGGTCAGTCTCAATCTGCCGAAAGGAAGCCCGATGGTGGCTTATGGAGTGATCTGAATACAGGTGGATTCGTCCACCTGTATTTTTTTGTACACAAAAATCGGAAATTTGTGCACAAAAAATAAAATACGGGGATTTTTCTTGTAGTTTTCCTTCAGACATGATATGTAAATGTTAATAGAATCGAAGCAGGCAGGGAGATATCATGCTGACAGGATCAGGAGGATTTTTATGGGCAAAATGCTGCTTTCTCTGAAAAATATATACCGTTTGTTTGCGGTACAGGATTTTCCGGTGTACTCGGAGGCGGTGTTCAGCGAGAAGAACCGGCGCGGGCTGACGCTTGTAAAATTCTGGCAGACCTATCTGGCGGAAGATTTTCGCACCGGACAATACGGAAAAATGATCTGGCGTTCTGAGGGAAAACGGAACCGCCACATTTCCACGGTGATCAACCGCACCGGCACCCGGCCCGCTTACGGTAATTATGAGGAAGAATGTGTCAGACTTCTTACGCCTCGGGCCTTAAAGCGTCAGCAGGAGCTTTTCGCGGATTTTCTTAAAGAAAGAGAATTTTCACGGAAAGCTTTTTTGTGGAAGCTGAAAGCGTATCTGAACTGCCTGGAGGAGGATCCGTATTTCGACCAGGAATTGAGCCGGTACTTTCAAAGCTTTTATAAAAGCATTGAGGAAACGGGGATGGATGAGGGGAAGGGCTTACAGTACAGCGCATGGATGCTGACGCTGCTCACCGTATTTGCTCTGGCAGGGAGCCGGATGGGAAGGCTTAGAGAACAGACCTGCCTCGCCTCTTTTTCTGCGGAGACAGTGGAAGTGGAGCAGCTTTCTGAAAAAAGAAAAAGGTATATCAGATTTCTGACAAAGCAGACGGGAGAGCTGGGAAGGAGTCCTCTTCCGAGTCAGCATTTCTTCGGGCGCGAGCAGGAATTATTCGAACTCCGACAGATGGCGCTCACCGGCGGTCACTATCTTATTTCCGGTATGGGAGGGATCGGCAAGACAGAACTGCTGCGTCAGCTTTTGCGTCTTTGCGCGGAGGAGAATCTCTGCGATATGGCAGCCCTCATTTCCTGGGAAAACAGCATGGCGATGAGCTTTGTCGCTGCCTTTTCAGAAACAGGACATACGGATCTGAACAAAAACTTTAAGGAAATATTAGCGCGCATCCGTCTTCTTGAAAATAAACGCGTGCTGATCCTCATTGATAATATAGACCATACTGCAGCGAAGGATGAGGGGATAAAGGAGCTTTGCAGTCTGCCCGCAACGATCTTTGCAACCTCCCGGGTGAGGGAGCTGCCCGGATTCACCACCTTTGAAATTAAAAGTCTCAGCGCCGAAGCCGGAAGTCTGATCTTTCGGGATCATTACGGAAAAATGCTGACGAAGGAAAGCCAGGTGGCGCTTCTGCAGATGCTGGAGCATGAGGGCAGCCGGCACCCGCTGACGCTGCGCTTCTTAGGCAGGACCGTCGGCTCCGGTAACTGGAGCCCGGAAGAGCTGAGAGATCGGTTTATGAGAGGCAGCGCGCTGGCTTTCCGGGAGGAAAAGGCGGCGTCGGTGTTTCTTAGACAGGTTTATGAGCGCGTGTATCAGCTGGATCATTTAAGCGGGAAGGACCGGCAGGTACTGGATATCTATACGAGACTGCCTTACCGTGCTTATTCCGGAAGCTTTCTGTGGAAATACTTTATGGAACGGACGGAAAGCGCGGCACAGATAGAAAGACGGCTTGGGATGCTGTGCTGGCAGGGGTTCCTTGAAAAATCGGGAGATGGATTTTCCATGCACCCCTTTATAGCGGAATGCCTGGAAAATCGCGGACCCAGGCGGAAGGAATACTTCTTTGAGCGGGTACTGGAACAGATGACGGCTCTTTTGGAGGGAACGGAAGGCCAGGGAGAGACATGTCCGGATGTTTTAACAACGTATCTTGAGGGCGGGATGCTTGCGGATGCGTTTGCAAAGGCGCCTCAGATCGGAGAAATCTGCCGCATTTTATTGTATTATGAGAAGAAAATGCAGACCGGAAGACGCACTCAGCGTCAGATTGGAATTTTGCTGCTGGCTATCGAAGCGGTCGGTCGGATATACGGATTTTCCGGGGATATGTTCCGGCGGCTTGCACGTTTCCGGCAGGAATATCCGGATCTGCCTTTTGCATGGCGGCTCCGGTGTCTGATCCTGGAGGCATATGAAATCGAAACGTCTGCGGAGGAATATGAACGTATATTCGCAGAGCTTGAAGCGGACTCTGCAAATGCCATACAGGGGAAAGAGTTGGCGGAGTATTTTTATGTGGCTTATATCAGGACGCTGATCCACGACGGAAAATTTAATAAGGCTCTGGAACAGTGCAGGGAATTCTGGGAAAAAATGCAGAATGCTGGACTGAAATTGGAAATCTCGCGTTATATCATAAAGATTCTTCTGGAGAAGAACGATTTCGAAGAGATCCCCTGCTGGATAAAGAGGAGCGAGAGTCTTTTGCAGCCGGAGCCGGATGCGGAGATGGTCAGAGAAGTTCTCATGCAAAAGGGCCGCTATTATTTTTTTACGGAACAGTGGGAGATGTTCCGGAAAGCGCAGGAGGAGCTCTGCGCGAGCATCGGAGAGGCGGATATTCTCTGGCAGTATCTGTTCTTTTACTGGAAGGGAATGGCGGAGCTTACCAAAGTGCAGGATGAGAGCGCGGTTGCATCCCTGGAGGCTGCACGGGAGTACGCACGCGCTTATTACGGGGAAAATCACACGGAGACGGCATATATAAGCTATGCCCTGGGATTTGCTTTCTGCCGTATGGAACAGTATGAAAAAGCGCTTTTCTATACGGAGGAAGCCCTTGCTATTTATGAACGGTATACGGCGACAAAGGGCATGGTCCGGCGCGCAAAAAATAATGTCGGTCATTTGAAAATGAAAATGGGAAAGCTTGCGGAGGCGCGCGTATACCTTACAGAAGTGTACGGGGAGCTGATCTCGGATACAGAGAACCGCGACATCCCGATCACGGCGCAGGTCTGCGATAATCTGGCACGGATTTCTCATGAGCTCGGAGATCGGGAAGAGGAACGGCGCTGGCTTACGGAGACTGTCGGCTACATGGAGCAGGCATTTGGAACGGAGCATGAGATGACGAGGGAGGCAAAGAAGCGGCTGCAGTTACTGAGAACGGAGTGAACAGTAACCGGCTGGAAGAGTGCCCGGAGGGATAAAAGCGTACACAAAAGACGCAGGTTTGTACACAAAAAGAACGAAGTACACGCAGGCAATAGGAAAAGTGCTGGAAGTATGGTATTTATAAAGAACTGGCAGCCAGGGAAGCGTCAGCTTTGGATGCCATTAAAAGCAGGATAACAGGAGGAAAGAGAAACATGCTTTGCAGAAATTGCGGGAAAGAGATTCCGGAAAAGTATACGGCTTGCGCTCCGCAAAAGCCAAAAGGAAACGGGATTCGCAGGGGTGTCACCCAAGTCGCTGCGGTTGCAGCGGCATTTGTAACGGTATACACTGTTACCGGAGCCGGTAACTTCACACAGGCGAAAGCTTTTGATGTACCGGACAGTTTTACCTTTGATACCCAGGAAAAGGAAAACGAATGCAAAACGTTTGTCATGGAGGGCGATACAGGCCGCACATATACGAAGTTTTTTTATGGAGAGGACGGAATTGTCGATACAGTTTCCGGAGCAATCACGGTGTATGATGCAGCGGCGGTGGATGTAAGCTACCTGGACGGACTCAGAGAAGACGCCGAAATTGCATCGGATTTACTGGAAGAAATGGGCGTAAGCGATGCCTCCTTTGTGATAGTGACAGAAAATACTGAAAGCTATGATTACAGCGAGACGTTTGAATTTGCATCTTTGGAGGAGCATACGGACGTGGCGGAGCTGGCGGCAGCCTTTATCGGATTTGAGGCTGATAACGGCAGAATAACGATTGACAAAGCCGGGGAGGCTATGCTTGGCTTTGGCTATACCTTACTGGAGACGACCTATGACGTGCCGGATTTTTCAATGGATTCGGAGAAAGAAGAAAGCAGCGCGGAGACGGAAAACAGTATGGGAACAGAAAGCAGTGAGGAGGCGTATCCGGGAGAGTCGACCGACTGGCATGAGGGCAGCGCGGGAGCTTCGTGGATCACCTTTGATTTTCTGAACAGTAGGGTGAATCTGATCCGCGGTCACATTTACAGCACAGACATTCCGGATGGAAGCAGCTTCGTAAACGCTGCTCAGGCGGCAGAGATGCGTCTGGAGGAACTGAAAGCGGGCGGCTACATGTATCGCGAAAACTCTTCCCTGATCATCATAGCAGAGGATGCTGCATCCGGCGGATACCAGGTAGATTTTGTTTTTAGCTGCCTGGATAAAGATCCCTATGTGGCGGAGCTGGCGACGTCGCTTCTGGGAATTGAAATGGAAGCGGGAGAAATAGATTATCTTACAGCGTCGCGTACAGTGAGAGCAGGCTTTGGACTTGACGACGGAGGCGTCTGGGGATGGGAAAGCAAGGATTTTGAAATCAGATATTCGGATTCGGGCTACGATTATTGCAGGGTTGGTTTGCAGAGTGAAGAAGATTCTGCTTTTGTGTCCAGAGTTACGGTGGATGTGAATCTAAATTCCAGCGTGGACGGATATGCAGATCTGGTATCCAGCTATGTGACGATGATAGAAAAGATCAGACAAAGCGATTGGTCGGAGCTTGTTTCCATCAGCATTGGGGAAGAAGAATATCAAGAGGACTATTTCTGGGTGTGGCTGGATTTTCAGTGTCTGGATGAAGGAAATCCGGATGCGGCTGCACTTGTTGCGGAGTATCTGGGACTCTCTGTACAAAATGGATTCCTGCTGGCGGAGGAATGCGGGCAGTCTTTGCTGGAACAGGGCTTTGCTCTGACAGGACAGAATGGATGGTCGTCCAGAGAGTAAGACCAAAAGGAACTGCATCGCATTCCTCTGGCGTTAAGAATAAGAACATTAAGAAAAAAGTGGGAATTGTATTAATTTGTTTGCAGATATTGGCTCTTATCGGAGGAATTTCATCCGGCAATGTTTTGGTTATGCTGGTTTCCGGACCTGCAGGCTTTTTTGAATTGCTTGGTTACTGCCTGCCCGGTATCATAGGCGTTATCTTGATTTGCAAGGCAAATAAAAAAGAGAAAGTATCAAAATGAAATCGGTTGAAAATGCGAATAGAAGGAGGAGCAGATTATAAGCAGGTTTTGTGAAAAGCTGAAAGCTGTGATGATACTTGCGGCAATGGCTGCAGCAGCATCTGTTATGGCAAACAGAAGAGCAATTTTTGACGGATTGCAGCAGACCGCAAATATACAAAACAAACAGCCGGAAGGGCTGGACGGGGAGATGTTTCCTTTTTACGCCCTGCTGCCAGACCGGGAAAAAGTAGTATATGAAGAAATATTAGCCGGTATTGAAAATGGAGAAAAGGAGATAGTTCCCTCTTACGAATTACGCAGATCGACTGTCAGCAATATTTTACATTACATATCGTACGATCAGCCTCAGTTATTCTGGTACGAGTCAAACGATTGCCTTTTTACATGCGGCGGCGATACAGAGAAGGTTTTGAAAATAGAGATTGGATATAATATCCTCGCCCAGGATCTGGAGCATAATCGGGCGCTGGTGGAGGATGCTGCCGACAGAGTATTGCAGGAAGCGGACGGTCTTTCTGATATAGAGGCAGAGAGATTTTTTCATGATTATCTGTGCAAAAATACAACCTATCAGTCGGGTGCATATGATCAAAACATTTACAGCGTTTTTGTTGAAAATAGAACGGTATGTTCTGGTTATACGCGTGCGTTTCAATATCTGATGATGAAACGGGGCGTTCCCTGCTATTTTTGTGTGGGTACACTTTACAGTATGGAAGAAAGAGACTGGGTCTATCATGCATGGAATCTGATAAAAATCAATGGGAATTATTATAATTGTGATGTTACATGGGATGATTTTTATAATGAAGCAGACAAATATCCGTCTTATATAGCCTATGAGTATTTCAATACATTGGATGCGCAAATTATCTTTGAGGTTGAAAGCGGTCTTGGACGGTTAAGAACAGGAGAGGGAATGCTGCTGCCGGCGTGCGATGCTGACGATGTGAGTTATCAGGCGCTGTACGGGACAGAGTGGGAATATGATGTAATAGGTCAGTTAGGACTTGACGGTACACATATGATAGATTCTGTCGAATCGTTTTTCGATTTTCTTTATACGCAGGCGATAAACAGAGGAATTGGGGACCACCGTCTCACCTTTCTTGTAAAGGGCAGTGATACCATAGAGCAGATAGAAAATCTTTCCGGTGACGAGTACCAATATAGTCTGATTTATCCGGTGGCGGATTATATCGGCAGTTCCGGCTGGTCAGGCATGAACTTTCAGTATCAATACTATCCGTTGTGTCCGTATGACGAATATTTTTATATGGAATATCAATTGGATTTCTATTAACGAATGAAGGAGGAACAAGCAGAATGTTTTGTCAGAATTGCGGGAAGCAGATTCCGGAAAATGCAAAATTTTGCAACCATTGCGGCGCAGCACAGGTTAGTAACGCCGCGCAGAAGACATCCCGAAACAATACGCAGCCACAGCAGCGGCAGTCGGATCAGCAGATTGATGAAAAAGCCTTTAAGAAGTATGTGACGCCATATATAGCGCGGAATATTTTTATTGTGATGTGCGGTCTTACAATAGCCTGTTTATTCATATTGCCGCAGGGAGCATTTATCTACGGGGGCGTGGCAATCTGCTTTGGGATACCGTGGGCGATCGGCAGAAGCCGTGTAAGCAAAGGCATTTCTTCCATGCGCACGTCAGGCGCCTATGAAGAAATGCTTCGGGAATTTGCAGCTTCCTCGCCTATACTTGACGGCAAAGTCCGTTATAGTGAAAACTATGTTTTTGGAAAAGGCTCCGGTCGTTTCTTCCGGTACAGGGATATCGGATGGGTTTACCGGCATAGGGTAAGCTATTTGTTTATCCCGATCATGTCAGAAGCAATGATTGGCGATAATAAGGGGAAAATAGGATCCTTCTGCAAATTAAAACTGAGCAATAATGCAGGAGGTGAAGAAATAAAGACGCTTGCTGCGCTTATTCATACCAAAAATCCGCAGGTTCTGTTAGGATTTGATGCGGCAAGACAGAAGGAATACAAACAAAGGACACGATGAGGTGATATGAAGGACCGGGTAACTGCTAAATTAAAAAAAGCCGGAAAACTACTCGGAATTACATTTGTGGGTGTTATTGCATTTATAGCAGCGAGTACCGAAAAAGAACGAACAAATGCGTGAATATAATAGAAAAATTGCTGAAAGTATGGTATTATAAAAAGCTGACAGTTGGGGAAGCGTCAGCTTTGGATGACATAAAAAGGATAGGAGGAAAAGGAAAATGAGAGGGAACAGAAAGTGCGCGATGATGACTGTTTTTGCAGTTGGAGCAGCAGCGGCATTGCCCTTGACGGCGAGTGCGGAGATATCACTGGAAAAGGCATATGAAGTGGCGGGGACGGGCAGATTTGTGAACGGCTCTAACCTGCTGATCATGGAGGGCAATTCCGGCTATTATCTTACCTCTATGGACGGACAGGTAAAGTCAGAGGAGATTTATAGAAGAACGACGGAAAATGAGTATGGAATGATTATTGTAAATCAGAATAACGAAGAGCTTAACAGTACCGGCGCATTAAATCAGAATGGTCAGGAGATGATCCCGACAAAGCTGCTGCTGGCGGTCATCGAATCCAAGCGCGAGGTGCCGTTCGATACGGTTTTCCCG
>CAJKKX010000089.1 GCA_905200565.1 uncultured Lachnospiraceae bacterium | reverse complement strand
GGACGCCAAGAATATCGCTCTGCTGAAATCCTACACTGAATATTACGCGGAATATAAAAAGCAGGTGAAGGCCATGCTGGCCTTCTTCCCGCTTGATGCGCCCATTACGGGAGAAACCGCCCAAAAGGACTTTATTCGGCTCTTTGGCTCCATCTTGCGACTGAAAAATATTCTTGTCGCCTTTGACGACTTTACGGAAAACGATATCCTCAGCGGAAAGACCTTTCAGGACTATCAAAGCCAGTATCTCAACCTGCATGCGGAATTTCGCCGTAAAGCCGAAGCGGAAAGGGAAGCCATCAACGACGATGGGGTTTTTGAAATCGAACTTATCAAGCAAGTTGAAATCAATGTTGATTACATCCTGATGCTGGTGGAGACCTACCTCAAAAAGAAGGGCTCTGAAGAAGGGAGGGAAATCCGTTCGAGCATCGCACGGGCTGTAAACTCCAGTCCCAGCCTGCGCAACAAGAAAGACCTCATCGAACAGTTTGTGGATTCCGTTTCCATAACGGAAAAATACGCGATCAGAATATTACCGTTTCCGGCATCCGCTGTCCCCGGAGCTTCAGTATTCTCCGTTCCATTGTTTGTTGTTTCAGCATCCGCTGATTCCTCTGTGCTTTCTTTTGTACCGCCGTCACCGGATTCCATTGCCAAAGCCGCCGTTTCTGTCTCCGTCGATACATCCCCTGCTGTATTCTGACTATTATTTCCACAGCCCGCCAGAGAAAGAACCAGCAGCGCGGAAAGAAGTATGGCTGTTATTTTTTTCATAGAATTTCGCTCCTTTACTTTTTATCGTGATCTATGTCAACAGACGCTTTTCCCCATCTGGTAAGCTGCCTGCCAGTCCCGCATCCTGTCAGAGCAGCCGCCATGAGCAACAGCAGTCCTGCCCGAAAACATTTCCTTTGCATAAGTCTTCTCCTTCTATTCCATGATCCCAAGTCTCTGTATCCAGGGTTCAATATCATCCAGATCATTTGCGGTTAGTCCCTCCGCAATCTCCGCATCCGGGCAAAGCTCACTGAAAATATGAAGGCTGTTTCCTATGTCATCGCTTGCACTGGTGCAGAAAGGAATGATTGTTTTGCCGGAAAAATCATTGTCTGCAAGGAAGGTGGCAATCATAGCCGGTGCTTCATCCCACCAGATGGGATACCCCACAAACACGGTATCATACTCCGCAATGCTGTCCACAGATACGGTAATCTCCGGTTGTACGCCATTCAGAATTTCTGCTTCAGCCTCTTCCTCTAAATCGCCATATTCCTCTGCTCTCTGAATTTCTGCCAGATCACCGCCTGTATAATCTGCGATTATCTGTGCTACTTCCTCCGTATTTCCCGTATGAGAAAAATATGCGACCAGAATCTTTCTGCCGTCCACAGCCGCATTTTCTATACCCGATTCCGCTGCTCCCTCCGATGTTTCTGCCATTTCCGTTCCGGATGCTTCTTCTGCCTGTTCCATCTGCGACGTCTCTGCAGACGTTTCCGTTTCCTTTTCAGCAGATAAGTCGCTTGCAGAAGTACTGCTGTTGCCGCAAGCTGTTAATGCAAACATAAGCAGCGCTATCACCACAACTATTCCAAACATTCTTTTTATTTTCATCATACTCCTCCTCGTTCTTCGTTTTATATTGATAAAACCAGAAAATCCTGTTACCTGCCAGTTACCGTATATACCAGCCGGACTCCATCGCCTTTCAGCCGTTCTATATTTTTCAGACGGAAAGCAGCCGGTTCACCGGGCGGAAGCAGCGCCGATTTTTCAAATACGGTAACAGAATCCGGATTTCCATCCGCAACGGGGGCAAGCAAAAGACTCAGTTCATCCACCACACCCTGCTGCAGGAATGTCCAGTTAATCGTGCCTCCGCCGCAGATCAGCAGCGTGCCGATCCCGAATAACTGATATAACTTTTCCAAAGCCAGTCTGCCATCCAGCATTTTCGAACCGGCCAGAATATAGGATACGCCGTGCCTGCGAAGATAAGCTCTGTAAGCTGCCGGTGTCTGCTCCGTCAGGACTTCAATCACATGAGCATCCGGCCTCCCCGGTTTACAAAAGGTCCCCGATTCCCAACCGATCTCTCCCTGTGTATCCACTGAAACATAGTAGAGTGCAGCATGATCTTCTGCCACAAAATCACCGTCAGGAACCTTTTCCCCCGGATCAGGCTCCGGTTTACGGTTTCCTGTAAATTCCTTTGTTGTTACCGTTCCGTAAAGCCATGCATCCGCCTGATATTCGGAACGGATACGGGCATATTCCCCGCTTACCGTTCCGGCAGCTTCTGTTCCCATAAATGCCCCGGTAATTTTTCCATCCAGTGCACTTAATATATGACATATGGTGTATGGTCTTTCCATCTGTTTTCCCTCCCTTACATACATTCCAGGAGAATCTGATAAACCTCTTCCCGTTCAAGCTGACGTGGATTACATTTAATAATGTTGCAGGTATCCGCCACCTGACGCAGCACCTCCGGAGTAATTTCAACCGTGGATTTCAACTGATTCATTTTCACAGGAAGGCCACACTCTTTAATAAAGTTTTCCAGAGCATCCACACCGGCCTCCGGGGTATCCACACCAAATACCACTTTTGCAAACCGGGTGAATTTTTCCGGTGCATCTTTCACGATATGCCGGTAATAGACTGGCTGGATCACCGCAAGTCCCTGCCCGTGATTGCAGTCCGTATAGGCTCCAAGCTGGTGTTCGATCTGATGTGCCTGAAAATCAGTCAGGCGTCCACATTTTAAAATCCCGTTTTCTGCCATCGCCGAATCCCACATCAGATTGCTTCTTGCCTGACGATCATTAATATCCTTCAGCAAACGACGCATATTGACTACCGTATTTTTCATAACCGCCAGCGCCAGATCGTCCGATACATTATCTTCATCGGAAGTGCCCAGATAGGTTTCCATTGCATGACTCAACGTATCAAAAGCACCGGAAATTACCTGCATAGCCGGAACCGACATGGTATACGCCGGATCAAGAACGGCAAAGGATGCTGCAGTTCCAAAGATGGGGCCTTTCCATTTCTTTTCTTCGTAAGTGATGACTGCTCCTGCGTTCATTTCCGCACCGGTTCCGGATGCCGTCACAACCGCACCCATCGGAATCCCCGCTGTCGGAAATTTTCCCTTGCCATACTCCATGTCCCAGATATCTTCATCCAGTACCGCCTGTGCGGAAATCACCTTGCAGCAGTCAATCACGCTGCCTCCGCCGACAGCCAGAATAAAGTCCACATGCTGTTCCCTAACCAGCGCAGCACCTTCCTGCACCTTTGTATAGGTTGGATTTGACATAATTCCAGAGAAGTCCACCACCTTTTTGCCCGCCTGGGTAAGCAGAGCTCGCATCTCATCGTAAACTCCGTTCTTTTTTATGGAACCGCCGCCATACGCCAGCATCACGTTTTCGCCAACTTTTCCAAGCTCTGCCTGAAGTGCCTGCATGGCGCTCCTTTCTCCAAAATAAACTTTTGTGGGGTAAGAAAATGTAAATTTGTTCATCGTAAAATGCCTCCTATGATTTCAATCTTTTATACGCTTGTTATAACCGCTTATATTTTTCGGTTGTTGCTATCAGTCAGCAGATTTTGATACTTCATCTATTATGTTCATAGCGTTCAGGCTGCGGGGATAGCCAATATACGGCATACACTGCTCCACAACACTGTAAAGCTTTTCTTTATCATTGCCCACTCCAAAATTTCCCGCCGTATGTCCGCGAAGCTGGTTTTCACAGCCGCCCTGTGCGAGGATAAAGCAGAATGTGATCATTTCGCGCTCCTGATCGTTCAGGCCGTTCCGGGTATAGTAATCACCGAAACAGTTATCCGCCAGCCATCGGTTGATATTCCGGCGAAGAACAGGTCCATCCGTCTGCCGTTTCGCCATACCCTCCCCAAATAGCGCCATCTGTTTTGTAAGCCCGTCTCCGAATCTGGTCTTTTCGTTTGTAGTCCCCTGCGGTGCGAGCGGCAGATCGATCCCATGCTGCTCCATAATCTGGTTTGCCGCCAGAAGGAAATCATAAGTACGTCCAATTCCAAGATAGGCTGTCGCCTGATAGATAACCTCTTTTATCGCAACAGGATCAATTCCTGCACTCAGCGCCGCATGGAGCATATTCCGAAATTCTCCCATTCCCTGGCAGCCGAGCAATGCGGACAGGATGCAAAGCATCTGCTCCCTTTCCGTTAGTTTGTTTTTCTCTGCTACTTCTCCCTGAGAGAAATTTGCAATGATCTCTGCAAATTCGGGATCTGTCTTTCTTAAATCTGATGAGACTCCTGCAAATAATTTTTGCATTCTTTTTTCTGTATCCATATTACTCAAAACCTCCCTATCTTGTAAAATTTGTCAAAACTTTTTCATTGTTAGGATGTATCACTCCTTACCCTTGCAATTTTACTGTTTTTGTGCTAAGATACGTTTGTTTGAACCGATTGTCATAACCGATTATAGATTACGGTAGTTACTACCGGTCAATACTGATTTGCAAATTTTTCGTGAATTATTTGTGAACAGCAGAGGAGGCAATCAAGATGTATACGATGATGCAGGTCTGCCGGGAACTGGATATGACCTACCAGACCTTAAAATACTATTGCAATGAGGGACTGATCCCCAACGTCAAAAGAGACGCCAACAACCGACGAATTTTTGATGAAAAAGATGTAAAATGGATCAAAGATCTTACCTGTCTGAAAAAATGCGACATGAGCATCCAGGAAATGAAGGACTACCTGGCTCTTTGCCTGCAGGGTGAGTCCACGATTCCAAAAAGGAAAGAAATGCTCGCCCGAAAGCAGGAAGCTTTGCGTACTTCCATTCAGGAATTGGAGGATAGTCTCGCCTACATCGACTGGAAGCAGAATTTCTACGATGAGGTACTTTCCGGCAAACGGCCTTATGTCAGCAATTTAATCAGGACAGAGGACTAAAAACAACCGTGTATCTATGGTAAGCATCCATGATACACGGTTATTTTTCAATTAATTTCTTACATCGTCAACAGCAAAATCTTCATCTTTTCCTATTATTTTCTGTCTTCCGGAGTTACATTCTCTAAAGTGATCATGCATTTTTTCTTCTTTAAATATCTTCTGATCAGTAAAACCTCTGCCAGGATAAGCAATGCCGCAATCACTGCATCTACAATGTATACAATCTGCATCCAGGATGGAATTGCACCCGGCACATACTCCTCATATGCGTTGCTGTTTACTACTACGTAGAAAATATTTTTCGTGGCTTCTCTCATTGCAATTACGGAGGTTGCACTCAAATCGGTCATAATTGCTTCGTTTCCGGAGGTTCCCAGCATCATATCTGTTCCGCCTCTGACTGCCCGGTCTGCGTCCATATATCCATAATTTCCAAAGTAATCGGAGATTACCATTCCTTCAAATCCCCATTCTTCCCTCAGAATATCTTTCAGAAGTGCGGAGCATCCGCCTGCCCATTCTGTACCAAGGAAGTTATAAGAAGACATCACTGCCAGTTTTCCGCTTGGGGTATTCTTTACACAGTATTCAAACGGTTTCAGATAAAGCTCTCTTGCGCTCTGCTCATTAAACCAGGTGCACAGAAGCGCGTTCCGGTTGGTTTCCTGCTCATTCATCACCAGATGCTTGATATACGGATAAACTCCCTGCTCCACTGCTGCCGTTACTTCTGCCAGTGCCATCCTGCTGCTCAGCAGACTGTCCTCTGAATAGTATTCAAAATTACGTCCGCCGAACGCACTTCTGTGCAGGTTCATGGACGGTGCATACCATCCCACAATATGAAAATCTGTAAATTCCCTGCAGATTCCTTCACCCGCTTTTGCCGCCAGGTCTTCATTCCATGTCTGCGCAATGAGAATCTCAGAGCAATAGCCGGTACCAAAAGCATTGATCGTTCTGGAATTAAGCCCGGCAGGTCCGTCCGTATCCAGCGTCCGGAGTTTATTTACCGACTCCACGGATGCCGTCTGATGTCCGCCATACGCGATAAGCTCTACCATCTCATCGACCGTTACCTCATCCAGCAGCTCCTCCCAGCGCTGGTCGTCGTACGCTGCACCCCGCAGATCATAGAGCTCCAGTCCATTATCTGCGCCTGTTACAGGCATTTCATCTTCCGGATTATTGTAATCCTCCGGGTTCCAGGTTCCATTTCCTTTGACCTCGCCGTCCAGCTCATAGCTTTCCGGTCCCTTTACAGCGTCCTCATAATTTGCAAATCCATCTGCTCTTGAAAGATATGTAACATTTCCTTCCGCAAAATCCAGTTTGTTTGCCGCCGCAGTCACATCGCCTGCATGAGGATTGGATTCATCATATACAATCTCATCCGCAAGCTCGTATTCCTTTGTATCAATCACCGTGTGGCTGTCAGAACGGAGACTGATCTCATATGTTCCTTCCTCCAGTACCCATGCGCCATTGCCATACGTATCATAGGAAGCCATATCCTCAATATTAAACGCAAGTGTCAGCGTCTGCGACTGTCCCGGCTCCAGCAGGTCCGTCTTATCAAATGCCGCCAGATTTACGCTGGATTTTTCAATTCCTCCGTTTGTATACGGCGGATTATAATAAAGTTCTGCAACTTCTTTACCTGCCACGCTGCCGGTGTTTGTAACCGTAACATCCACACTGATGGTATCATCCGTAACCTCCAGCTCTCCCATTTCCTGCTCGAAGGTCGTGTAGCTTAATCCATACCCGAACGGATACATAACAAGCTCATCATAATCAATCAGTTCTTCTTCTGCTGCTGTCTCATAGAAACGATATCCGGTATAAATTCCCTCCGTATAGTTTACAAAAGATACAATGCCGTCTGCTCTTTCCCATGCCGCCAGCGCTGCGTCTGATACTTCCTGCGTATTGGTATAAGCAAAATGTCCGATATTATTGATATACGGTGTCTGGTGAAGATCCTTTACCCAGGTATCCGCCGTCTTTCCGGACGGATTCACTTCGCCGGAAATAATATTTCCAAGTGCATTAAATCCTGTCGCTCCGGCGCCTGCACAGAGCAGGACGCTCTTAATCTGCTCATAATCCTCTGTCCAGCCAAGCTCCAGCGCATTTGCGCCGTTATATACGACAATGACATTGTCAAACTCACTGCAGACCATCTCTACCAGATCCGCCTCTGTGCGACTCAGCTCCAGATAAGACTGCCCATCCTCAAAATCGTCATAGTCCCCATTATTTGTGTAGGTTCCCCTCACATACTTTGTTCCGATTTCCAGTGTGGAGCCATCCATCACACTTCCCATATCATGGGGAAGGTCCGCTCCCTCGCCGCCGGTACGCGCAATCACAATAACCGCCGTATCGGAAAACGCTTTTGCATTCTCAATCATTTCTTCGGAATACTGTGCAACCGGCACCTCCGGCAGCGTCCAGTCCTGTCCGTCGTTGATGCTGATCAGCGGACGGTCCGCCCGGTATTCCACATACATATCAGATAATTCTTTGTTCGTCTCAAATCCGGCATTTTCCAATCCTTCCAGGATACCAACTGCCGTACTTGCATCTACGGTTCCCGAACCGGTTCCGCCGTAGATCGGATTGGTGGACGCCCAGCCAAACACGTTGATTTTTTCCGGTGCGATCGGCAGAAAACTATCCTCATTTTTGGTCATTACAATGCCTTCATTGGTGATTTCCTCGATAATCTGCCTGGAATTGTCTGCATTCTCCTGTGACAGTTCCCCTTTATCCGCCAGCACTACATTGATCGTATTATACAATGCGCCGGATAACATATTGTTCACTGTCAGCGCCGTCACTACCACAAATGCGATCAGTGACTGCCATCTGATAAATCCCTTTGCCGGTTTTTTGAATTTCCGTGCGAAAATCATCACTGCGATCATGACGACCAGCGCCGCCGCAATCACAATGATATGATTTCTCACCAGTTGGATGACACTGATGACGTCCTCATATGCAACTTCCACATTTCCCATACTCTTTTCCTCCCTATAATGTCAAGTGATTTTTCCTTTAAAATAAAGGATTTTTCAAGTTTC
>CAJKKX010000088.1 GCA_905200565.1 uncultured Lachnospiraceae bacterium | reverse complement strand
ACAGCGGTAGCAGTGGATTTTGCTTGATTTAGGAGGAATAGAGAGGATGGATTTGAGGGCGGTCACACTGATCGCGGTATGCGTTGCAGTAACGATAGTTTTAAGATTTCTTCCGTTTGTGATATTTGGCAGGAAGAAGGAGATCCCCGGATACATTACATATTTATCGGGAGTTCTTCCGTATGCGATCATGGGGATGCTGGTGGTGTACTGCCTGAAAAATGTGAGCTTTTTTGCGGGATCTCATGGAATTCCGGAGATTGCAGCTTCCGCAGTGGTTGTCGGGCTGCACGTATGGAAGAGGAATACACTACTCAGTATTGCGGCGGGAACTGTACTTTATATGTTTTTGATTCAGGCCGTATTTTAGGATAATAGGAGAAAGCTCTGGAATTGTGATCATGGGTCATGATCAGTCTGCGGTGGTGCTGGAACTGCAATCTAGTATTCTGAATTGCGGGATAATTTCAGACAGAAGGAACAAGATAACGGTATATTACTTGAGATATTAAAAAAATTATGATATGATAGTCTCATCTTACGGGAAGTCTGGCGGATGGCGCTGAATGCGGAATTTCAATGAAAATCCTGAAGGATCGAAATGGAGAATGGCAAAAGTGCAGGAGCTTTATGACTGGAATGGAGGTCTGGATGAGACGAAGTGACAGAGAATTGAAGGACATGGCTGATATTGTGGCGATCGCGAAACGGGAGACTGTGTGCACCGTTGCGTTCCACGATGAGTCATGTCCTTATTTAATTCCATTGAATTATGGTGCAGAAGTGGAAGAAGGAAAGCTGGTTCTGTATTTTCACGGAGCGAAGGAAGGGACGAAGATCGATAAGATCAGGGAGAATCCTCAGGTTTCATATTGTATTTACGGGAAAAATTGCCTGAAGATCGATTATGACGCAGCTTGCAAGTCGACGACAAGCTTTGAGAGCATCTGCGGAAACGGAACTGCATATTTCGTGGAAGATCTCATATCGAAGAAAAAAGCTCTGGCGAGCCTCATGAATCAGATGAGTCAGAAGAAGGCATTCGAAGAGAACTCGTTCGCGGAGGCAATGGTGAACGCAGTGACGGTCTGGAAGATCGTAACTGAGAACGTCACCGGAAAAAGACATGAATAATATGAGGGACGGGTGTGTGCACGAACGGAAGCCCATGTGGGACAAAGAGGTGAAGAGAGCCGGAAACGTGCCTGCACGGTTCTGATGGATAAGGGAAACATAGAAAGGAGCATATACATATGGGAACAGATTTTAGAAAAGAGATCGGCACGACGATCGATCAGAGACGCGATGAATATACAAAAATCAGTGACGCGATCTGGGGGTTTGCGGAGCCGAGATTTCAGGAGTACGAGTCCACGAAGCTTCAGCAGGAGTTCTTAAAAGCGAGAGGATTTTCCGTCAAGGCAGATCTCGCAGGAGAAGAGACCGCATTTATCGCCGAATGGGGAAGTGGAAAGCCGATCCTCGCATTTTTAGGAGAGTTTGACGCTCTTTCCAGCCTACAGCAGGAGGCAGACTGCACAGAACGTCACCCGATCGCAGGAAAGACAAACGGACATGGCTGTGGTCATCATCTTCTCGGAACGGCATCCGTAGCGGCTGTTGATGCGTTAAAAACTTATATGGAAGAGAATCACATGAGCGGAACGATCCGCTACTATGGCTGTCCGGCGGAGGAGAATGCGGGCGGAAAGGCATATCTGGTCCGGGACGGATATTTCAATGACTGTGATATCGCTATCACTTGGCATCCAAGCACGACGAACAAAACAATGGGAGACGATAGATTTCTTGCCAATTTCCGTGTGTTCTTTACCTTCCATGGAATTTCCTCCCATGCGGCGGGAGCGCCGGAGCTTGGACGTTCTGCGCTGGATGCCGTTGAGATCATGGACATTGGCGTGAATTATATGCGAGAGCATATGATCGACGCAGCGAGAGTTCATGGTGCGATCACGAACACAGGCGGAATTGCTCCGAATGTGATCCCGGCTGAAGCGCAGATCCTTTATGCGATCCGTGCACCAAAGGTAACTCAGGTCAAAAAGCTTTATGAGCGGATGTGTGACATTGCAAAGGGTGCGGCCCTGATCACGGGAACGACTGTGGATATTCGTCAGGTTGCCGCTTATTCCAACGTGATCGGAAATGATGTTCTGGAAGAGGTCATGGACAAAAATCTTGACCATTTTATTCCGATCGGATATACGGAAGGGGAGCTGGCGTACGCGGGAAAATTCAAAGAGGTCGTTACGGAGTTAGACAAAGAGGGCTTAAAGGACATGATCGCTCATGTCGTTGAAAAGGACAAGCGGAAGGAAGTCCTGGATATGCCACTGTTGGATTTTAAACTGGACCGGAGCGAATCATATGGCGGTGGTGGCTCTACCGATGTCGGTGATGTGAGCTGGGTGGTTCCGACGGTGCAGACAAATGTGTGCTGCTATGCGGCAGGAACAGCACTTCATTCCTGGCAGGCTGTTGCTCAGGGAAAGGCAAGTATTGCCCATAAGGGCATGCTGACGGCGGCAAAAGTCATGGCATGCACAGGAGCGGATCTTCTGGAAAATCCGGAGCTCATCAAAAAGGCTCATAAGGACTGGTTGGAAGAACTGGACGGAGAGACGTATCCGAATCCGCTTCCACCGGAAGTAAAACCGGCAATCTGGTAAAAATGTGACGAGGGGAATCGGTATCATGGAGCAAAATTATAGGGATAGAATCTCAGAATTAGTAGAAGCAAAAAAAATGACATATACGTCTATGGCGGATGAGATCTGGGGGTATGCAGAGCCGCGTTTTCAGGAGTATGAGTCTTCACGAGTACAACAGGAGTATCTTGCGTCTCGCGGATTTTCAATCCGGGCTGACCTTGCCGGGGAGAAGACAGCATTTATCGCGGAATGGGGAAGCGGAAAGCCGATCCTTGCGTTTTTAGGTGAGTTTGATGCGCTTTCTAGTCTTCAGCAAAAGGCAGATAGCACAGAGCGCTGTTTGATCGAGGGGAAGACAAACGGACATGGATGTGGTCATCATCTGTTAGGAACTGCGGCGGTAGCAGCAGTGGATGCGCTGAAGTCTTATATGGAGGAGAAAAATCTGAAGGGAACGATCCGTTATTATGGCTGTCCGGCGGAGGAGAATGCCGGGGGAAAGGGCTATCTGGTTCGGGATGGTTTCTTTGATGATTGTGATACGGCGATCAGCTGGCACCCGAGTACGACAAACAGAATCATTCGGGCAGATAAGTATCTTGCCAATTTCCGTGTGATCTTCACATTCCACGGAATCTCCTCCCATGCGGCAGGAGCACCGGAGCTTGGACGTTCTGCACTGGATGCCGTGGAGATCATGGACATTGGCGTAAATTATATGCGTGAGCATATGATCGATGCGGCGAGAGTCCATGGCGCCATCACAAATTCTGGCGGAATCGCACCGAATGTGATTCCGGCAGAAGCACAAGTCCTTTATGCAATCCGCGCACCGAAGGTGACCCAGGTCAAGAAGCTTTATGAGCGGATGTGTGATATTGCAAAGGGTGCGGCCCTGATCACAGGAACAACGGTGGATATCAAGCAGGTTGCAGCATATTCCAATGTGATCGGCAATGAGACTCTGGAAGAAGTGATGGACAAGCATCTGGATCATTTTATTCCGATCGGGTATACGGAAGAGGAAATCGCATATGCGAAAAAATTCCAGGAAGTGGTTACGGAGCTGGATAAAGAGGGCTTAAAGGATATGATCGCTCATGTTGTGGAAAAGGACAGACGGAAGGAAGTGACAGACATGTCTCTTCTGGACTTTAAGCTGGACCGGAGTATATCATACGGCGGCAGCGGTTCCACCGATGTCGGAGATGTGAGCTGGGTTGTTCCGACAGTACGGGCAAATGTATGCTGTTACGCAGCAGGAACGGCGCTTCATTCCTGGCAGGCAGTTGCACAGGGAAAGGCAAGCGCAGCCCATAAGGGAATGCTGACGGTAGCAAAGATTATGGCATGTACGGCAGTCGATCTGCTGGAATCTCCGGAGATTATTGAAAAGGCGAAACAGGACTGGTTGGAAGAGCTGGACGGTGAAACATATCCGAATCCGCTTCCGAAGGATGCAAAACCGGAACTCTGGTAAAAACATAGTCATTTTTTAGATATTTTAGCGTTAGGAAAAAGCTCCAGGAGAATCAGATATGGATTCTCCGGGGGCTTTTTGCATATAGTACAAATTGAATATAATTTCAGTATATTATATCGTATTCGCAAAAATTATATATGATATTCGAATTAAGAATTAGACGATATAAGAATCGGTATTGTATAATATGCTTAAATACTGAGGACGAAAATAATTATTTTACAACAAAACAGACAAATACACAAGAAATGGATCGTGCCCAAATGAATGGGGAAAGAAGAAGGGGAAATTAGAACATGCAGGGTATGAGTTTTTGTTCATCGGAAGGAAATAAGCTTATTGAAAAAATTGACAAAGCCTTAGAAACATCCAGAATCATGAAGGATGTAGAGTGTTTCAGTCACCTGGACCGCTATACAGGTTCTGAGGATGGAGAGAAAGCGGCAGAACGAATCGCAAAACGAATGGAAGAACTGGGAATCCCGGTAGAGAGGGAAATTTATCAGGTATATAGAAGCCTTCCGGGAGAAGCATCCATACGGATCCAAGGGGATTCTTCGGAAGCAATCGTGCCTCTGACTCCGTATGTGTATAGTGGAACAGCGGAAAATCTGGAAGCTGAACTGGTTTTCGACCGGATCAGCGCAACCGGAGGCTGCAGCCAGAAGGAGCAGAGAGCGAGAATGGCAGAATTTGCCGGAAAGATCGTTCTGACATATGAGAACAGCTTTGCGTTTGCATGTGAGGCAAAACGTGCCGGAGTTTTGGGCGTGATCACAATCTGGCATGCGGATCTGGCACACCATGGAACGCTTGGAGGTGTATGGGGAACACCTGAGCCGGAGGATCTGGCTTGTCATTATCCGAGAATTCCGTTTGTGGAAATCACAAAAAGTGCAGGAAAGGAATTGCAGAAAAAACTGGAAGAAGGTCCACTGACGGCATGCCTTAACGTTGAAATGTGTCAGTCAATCGTTTCCAGTACCATGCCAGTAGCACGTATTCAGGGAAGATCGGATAAGTATGTGTTGGTTTCCGGTCATTATGATTCCTGGTATGAGGGGATAACGGATAATGGCGTTGCCAATGCTGCTATGATGGAGATTGCCAGGGTATTTCAAGAAAATCAGGAACATCTGGAGCGGTCTGTAGTGCTTGCCTGGTGGTCCGGTCATTCAGATGCCCGTTATTCCGGATCGACCTGGTATTATGATCACCATTGGGAAGATCTGAAAGAAAATTGTGTGGCCCACATTAATATGGATATTTGCGGCTGTAAAGGTTCGGATGTGGTTGGAATGCGGACATCTATGCTGGAGGGCGAAGCCTTTGACCGAGAGTTTTTAAGGGAGTTTAATGATAAAGAACCGGAGGCACCGACGCCGATGGTACGATTCGCAGATCAGACCTTCTGGGGAGCGGATATTCCGTTTGCTATGATGCCGCAGTTTATAAAACAGGATCATAAAACATTTTCCTGGTGGCATACGAAAGAGGACACCTTTGATAAGGTAGATCCGGAGGTGACACTGCGAGATACAAGAGTCATTGCAAAGTTGACGGCCATTTTCGCTAATTGTGAGAAGCTTCCTGCAGAGATGAGCGGGTTTGTCAACTTTATGGAAAACGAGCTTCGTTCTATAGAACAGAAGCTTAGTGCGGAATTTGATCTTTCTCCGGTCTGGAGGGCGATCGGCAGCCTGAAGGAAGCGGTTGCAGATCTTGAAAACGCTATGGAGAATCAGAAACATACAGACGATGTCATCATGGAAATAGCGGGAGAATTGGCAAGGATCATGTACACGACATCCAGCCCATATCATCAGGATCCGGCGGTAAAGGGAACGGTGTTTGCCGGACTTGCTATGGCAGAGGGTCTGACAAGGGAAAATACAGAAGCAGATTATTATTTGGCAGTCCAGACAAGATTTGTGCGTCAGAGAAACCGGCTTACAGGACAGATGAACGTAGTTGCGGAGAATTGCCGGAAATGGATCTCTGGATGGGGGAAATAAAGCGAGAAGGAAAAAATTATGTAACAATATAATAACAAGGAGGACATGTGTATGAGAAAAAGGATGTATGGAAAACTGACGGCATTGGCATTGGCCGGGGCTATGGTATTGTCAGGCTGCGGACAGAGTGGGGGAAACTCCGGTACATCGACAGCGGACTCAAAGACGGAGACATCAGCTTCATCCGGTGCGGAAACATCGTCAGGGAAAAACCCAGAGTCCATTGGACGGACAGACATTATTTCGGCGAGTAGCAGCGATATCCGGTCTATGGATCCACAGGAGGGGGTGGATTCACCATCTGGAATGCTGAATGACCATATTTATAATGGTTTAATCAAAATTGATGATAACCGTGAGCCTGTAGGGGATCTGGCAGAGAGTTTTGAGATTGTGGATGACACAAAATACAAATTTAAACTGCGGGAAGGCGTAAAGTTTCACAATGGAGATGAACTGAAGGCCAGCGATGTGAAATTCAGTTTAGAGCGTGCCAAGACCATGCCAAAAGCAATGTCTAATGCATCAGCCATTGATCATATTTCTGTTGACGGGGATTATGAGGTGACGATCCATCTTTCACATCCATGTCCAGCCTTTCTGTATCTCCTTAAAGATAGCAGTATGAAGATCTTATCAGAGAAGGCAGTAACAGAGGCTGGCGATACATATGGAGAAGCTCCGATTGGAACAGGTCCGTTTATGTTTAAAGAGTGGGTTCCGAATGACCACTGGACGGTGGTCCGGTTTGATGACTACTTTGGTGGACCTGCTACAGCCACTTCGATTACAAACCGGATTATTCCGGAAGGAAGTGCCCGTACAATCGCACTGGAAACAGGAGAGATTGATGTGGTTTTAACCGTAGATCCGGTGGATGCTGTCAATATTGAGAACTGTAAAGATCTTGTTCTGGAAAGCTGTCCGGCACCTTCTATAGAATTTATGGCTATGAACACAACCAAAAAAGGATTGGATGATGTCCGGGTACGTCAGGCGATCACTTATGCCATGAATCGTCAGGAATTCGTAGATACGATTGTAGAAGGTCGCGGTGAAGTAGCCAACTCCGTTGTTGCAAAGACTGTGCCTGGGTGGAATGAGGACGTAAAGCCATATCCTCAGGATCTGGAAAAAGCCAAAGAACTTCTTGCAGAAGCAGGATATGAAAATGGACTGGATCTTAAGATGTATGTATCCGGAGAAGTAAGAAGTCGTTCTGCGCAGATAGTTCAGGCTCAGTTAGCTCAGGTTGGCATTAATGTAGACATCAATGTGTATGAATGGGGAGCATTTCAGGATGCGATCAATGCCGGAGAACATGATCTCCTGATCCTTGGCTGGACAAATTCTACTTGTGATCCGGCATACAGTGTAACTCAGTTATTCCATTCAAGCAATTGTGGAAAGAGCGGCAATCGTGCATATCTCAAAGATGATAAGGTAGATGAAATGATCGATGCTGCAGCGATGGAAACAAATCGCGAAAAACGCCTCCAGATATATAAAGACCTTCAGGTTCGCTTAAATGAGCTCTGCCCGTGGGTACCTCTGTATTACAAATATAGCATGGTAGGAAGAAGAGCAGACCTTAAGGGACTCAAATTTAATAAGATTGGGACCTTCCAATATTTGGGAGATTGCTATTACGAGAAGTAAAAAAGGACGGGGCTGTTACGCTTTGGCGTGATGGCCCCAAAGCCTTTTTGTGGCTTATGATATTGGTGTAAGGGAAAAGAAAAAAATTGAAAAAAAATTAAAAAGTGTTGACAAAAAAGAAAATATATAGTAGAATATTTTTTGTTGAGTGACAGACATCTGAAACTCAGAGAGTGTGCGTCAGTAGCTCAGCTGGATAGAGCATACGGCTACGGACCGTAGTGTCGGGAGTTCGAATCTTCTCTGGC
>CAJKKX010000087.1 GCA_905200565.1 uncultured Lachnospiraceae bacterium | reverse complement strand
TGTGCGCCAAGCCCGAAGGAGAATGGATTTCACGAGACGGACACTTGAAGCAGGTCTTTCAAGGTAATGTCTGAAAAAGTTCTTGATTTCTGATACAGAATCGTATATTATGATACTGGGATAGAAAACTCCCCTGTGAATTAACAAGAATGGAAGAAAAAGAATGATTACAGTAGCAGTAGATGGTATGGGAGGCGATAACGCTCCTGCCTGTATGGTGCAGGGCGCAGTAGATGCCATTAATAAAAACAGCAGCATAAAGGTACTTCTGACAGGTCGTCCGGATGACTTAAATAAGGCATTAGAGGGACTTACTTATGACAAGTCAAGACTTGAGATAGTGCCGGCATCTGAGGTGATTGAAACTGGCGCACCGCCTGTGGAGTCGGTTCGCACGAAGAAGGATTCTTCACTTGTTGTCGGACTTAAGCTTGTAAAAGAGCAGAAGGCAGATGCATTTGTTTCCTGTGGAAGCACAGGTGCTGTATTAGTCGGTGGTCAGCTGATTGCAGGAAAAATCAAGGGTGTGAAAAGAGCACCGCTTGCACCGGTTATCCCGACTGTAAACGGAGCCATGCTTTTAGTAGACTGTGGTGCTAATGTAGATGCGCGTGCAGAACAGTTGGTACAGTTTGCAAAGATGGGTTCTATTTACATGGAAAATGTAGTGGGGATCAAAAACCCCCGTGTTGGAATTGTAAATATTGGCGCTGAGGAGGAAAAAGGGAATGCCCTTGTGAAAGAGACGTTCCCACTGCTCAAAGAGTGCGATGAAATCAATTTTATCGGAAGCGTGGAAGCAAGAGACATACCGTCGGGCGTCTGTGATGTCATTGTGTGCGAGGCATTTGTCGGAAATGTGATTCTGAAGCTGTATGAAGGTGTGGGCGCTACACTGATCAGTAAGGTGAAAGAAGGCATGATGGGAAGCCTTAGAACAAAAATCGGTGCGCTGCTTGTAAAGCCGGCATTGAAAAAGACATTAAAAAGTTTTGACGCCAGCGCGTATGGCGGGGCTCCGCTACTGGGACTGAACGGACTGGTAGTGAAATCCCACGGCAGTTCCAAAGCACTGGAAATCCAAAACTCCATTATCCAGTGCGTGCAGTTCAAACAGCAGAAGATTAACGAAAAAATAAAAGAACATATTGCGTTAATCAATAAGAAGTAAGAGAGGAATGAGAATATGGAATTTGAAAAATTACAGAACATTATCGCGGAAGTATTAAATGTGGATACGGAGGAGATTACGATGGATACGACCTTCGTGGATGACCTCGGAGCGGACTCTCTTGATGTGTTCCAGATCATCATGGGAATTGAAGAAGAATTTGATATTGAGATTCCGAATGAAGAGGCAGAGAAAATCGTTACGGTAGGCGATGCGGTAGAACAGATCAAAGCCGTATCTTAGTTTGTCCGGTCCGGAATCAAGTGAGATGATAGGGAGAATCACGGCAAAGCAGAGGGTGTTGCGTTGCAGCACCCTCTCCGTGTATTTAAAACTGAGGAGGAAAATATGACAGTTTATCAGGAATTAAAGGAACTGGAAAAAAAGACAGGATATTCTTTTAAAAATTTTTCATTGTTCCGACAGGCGCTGACACACAGCTCTTATGCGAATGAGCATAAGCAGGAGCATCAGCATGACAATGAACGGCTGGAATTTTTGGGAGATGCAGTATTAGAAGTCATCAGCAGCGAGTTTTTGTTTTTTCAATATCCGGGGATGCCGGAAGGCGATTTGACAAAGCTGCGTGCGAGCATCGTATGTGAGCCGACCCTGGCATTGTGTGCCAGAGAATTAAAGCTGGGCGATTATCTGCTGCTTGGAAAAGGGGAAGAGAGAACCGGAGGACGACGGAGGGATTCCATTGTTTCGGACGCAATGGAGGCTCTGATCGGCGCGATTTATCTGGATGGTGGTTTTGCTAATGCAAAAGAGTTTGTCCATAAATTTGTCCTGACAGATATTGAACATAAAAAACTCTTTTATGATAGCAAGACTATTTTGCAGGAGATCGTACAGAGAGATTACAAGGGACAGGAGATCGTTTATCATCTTGCAGGGGAAAGGGGGCCGGATCATGACAAGGAGTTCCAGATAGACATACGAATCGGGAACCGGACTCTGGGTCAGGGAGTCGGCAGGACAAAGAAGTTAGCGGAACAGGAGGCGGCTTATCAGGCAATTATGAAACTGAAAGGGAAGGCGGAAGATGTATTTAAAGAAGATTGAGGTGCAGGGGTTTAAGTCCTTTGCAAATAAGATCGTTTTTCAGTTTCATAACGGGATTACCGGGATTGTGGGACCGAATGGAAGCGGCAAAAGCAACGTGGCGGACGCCGTGCGCTGGGTGCTTGGAGAACAGAGCGCAAAGCAGCTTCGTGGTTCCAGTATGCAGGACGTTATTTTTTCCGGGACAGAGAACAGAAAGCCGTTGGGATATGCTTCTGTGGCAATCACATTGGATAATTCGGATCATAAGCTGGCGATTGCCTATGAAGAGGTGACCTTCGCCCGCCGCGTATACCGTTCCGGGGAGAGTGAATATCTGATCAATGGAACCGCCTGCCGGTTAAAAGACATTAATGAACTGTTTTACGATACGGGAATTGGAAAAGAGGGCTATTCCATCATTGGACAGGGACAGATTGATAAAATCTTAAGCGGTAAGCCGGAGGAAAGAAGAGAACTGTTCGACGAGGCGGCGGGGATTGTAAAGTTTAAACGAAGAAAGCACACGGCGCAGAAAAAGCTGGAGGATGAAAGACAGAATCTGGTGCGTGTCAATGACATTTTGAGTGAGCTGACAAAGCAGTTGGGGCCGATGGAGCGTCAGGCAGAGACTGCGAAGATCTATTTGAAGAAAAAAGAAGAGCTCAAGGCATATGACGTCAATATGTTCCTGATGGAAATGGAACGCATTCGTGGAGAATTGAAGGAAACAGATCAGAAGCTGGCTATTTCCGGACAGGATATGGAAGAGACCCGGACGGCGTATGAAAATGCGAAACTTGAGTATGAAAAGCTGGAGACAGAACTGGAGGCGCTGGACGCCCGGATTGAGGAAGAGAAGGATAAAGCGGCCAGGAATCAGATTTTAAGACAGCAGTTGGAAGGCCAGATCAACGTACTGAAAGAGCAGATCAACACGGCGAAGCTAAATGATGAGCATTTGCAGAACCGTATGCAGGCAATTGACCGGGATACGGAAGCGAAGGAGAAGCAGAAAGCAGAAGCAGAGACCGAGCTTGGGGAACTGAAGACAGAGCTGCGGGCTGCCGAGGAAGCGGCAGAGGATTTCAAGCTGGAGACGGATGCACTTCTGGCAAGCCTTTCACATCTTGAATCAGAGATTGAAAAAGGGAAAAATGCAATTATTACCCTTTTGAATCAGCGTGCGTCCACGAAAGGAAACATGCAGCGATATGATACGATGCTGGAGCAGTTGAAGATCCGGAAAGCAGAGGTAAGCCAGAGGGTTATCCGGCTAAAAAGCCAGGAATCGGAACAGTCGGACGTGCTGGAGGAACATCAGCAGCGATATGAAGAGGTCACGGCAAAGATTGAGGCATTGTTGACAGAAAGCCAGGGCTATGAAGAGAAAGCATACGCAGTCCAGCAGGAGCTGATCGCAGGGAACAAAAAGATGGAGACGGGGCAGACCGCTTACCACAGAGAAGCTTCCAGGCTGGAATCCATGAAAAATATAACAGAGCGCTATGACGGATATGGGAACAGCATTCGAAGAGTGATGGAGCAGAAAACCAGAGAAAAGGGGCTGCTTGGCGTGGTAGCGGATTTGATCAAGGTTGAGAAAGCTTATGAAACGGCGATCGAAACAGCGCTGGGAGGAAGCATCCAGAATATTGTTACAGAAGATGAAAACACAGCAAAGAGGATGATTGAATTTCTGAAGCGGAACAAATATGGGCGTGCTACGTTCCTGCCGCTTACGAGCATCGGAAACAAAACTTCTTTCCATCAGGAAAAAGCGCTGCGGGAGGAAGGCGTGATTGGCCTTGCCAGCAGCCTGGTGCGGGCGGAGCCGAAATATGAGGGACTGGTCAAATATCTTTTGGGAAGAGTCGTAGTGGCGGATACGATCGATCACGCAATCGCGCTGAATAAGAAATATCAGTACAGCCTGCGGATTGTGACACTGGAAGGAGAATCCTTAAACCCAGGCGGTTCTATGACCGGAGGAGCGTTTAAGAATAACAGTAATCTTCTTGGACGGCGAAGGGAAATCGAGGAGTTGGAGGAAAGCACGGCGCTTTTGAAAAAAGATCTGGAGGCTCTCAAACATGAGATTGATGAAAACCGGAGAATTCGGAATGGATACAGAGAACAGATTGTAAAATTAAACGAAGAATTGCAGCAGCAGTATCTGCTTCAGAATACGGCAAAGCTGGAGATTTCCCAGATGGAGTCGAAAAAGAATGAAACGCAGAAAGATTTTGTGCAGTTAAAAGCAGAGATGACGGACATTGAAGAGCAGGCGGTTCAGATCAGAAATGAGAAGAAAAAAATCGAGCGGGAGCTTGAGCAGTCTGTACAGTCTGAAAAGCAGTTGGAGGAAGAAATCCGCAAGTGCCAGAAACAGCAGGAACTGGAGCGCAAGGAGCAGGAAAGCCAGAGCGTCCAGTCTGAGAGCCTGCATCTGAAGCTCCAGGAAGTGCGCCAAAAGGCTGAATTTGTCCGGCAGAATATCGGGCGTATTACAGATGAGCTGCTTGTTTTACAGGAGGAGAAAAAAGGCGTGACAGAAGGGCTTCGCACAGGGGTCCAGGATATTGAGAGAAAGCTTGAGGATATTGAAAAAATTTACCAGACGATGAAAGCGGCGGAGACGGAGGAAAATTCCTGGGAAGAAAGGCGAAAGGAGCTTTCAGCCCGGAGAGAGCAGATGAACGCTTCACAGAAATCTTTCTTTTCCAGAAGAGAGGAACTTTCTGAAAGAATCAGCCTTCTGGATAAAGAAAATTTCCGCCTGAACGCCAGAAAAGAAAAACTGGAAGAGGCGAAAGATACGCAGATTAATTATATGTGGGAAGAATATGCTTTGGGTCTGGGAAGTGCGGCAGAGCTTCGGAATGAGGAGTATCAGGACCCGGTGCAGATGAAAAAAGCGATTCAGACGCTGAAAAATGAAATCAGGGGACTGGGGAATGTCAATGTCAATGCCATTGAGGACTATAAGGAATTGTCCGGGCGTCACCAGTTCCTGAGCGAACAGCATGAGGATTTGGTGAAATCGGAAAATGCCCTGCTGGAGATCATAAACGAACTGGACGCCGGAATGCGGACACAGTTTAAAGAGCAGTTCGCATTGATTCAAATGGAGTTTGACAAAGCGTTTAAGCAGCTCTTTGGCGGAGGAAAAGGAAGCCTGGAGCTGGTGGAAGATGAAGATATTCTGGAAGCGGGTATCCGCATCATTTCCCAACCGCCGGGAAAGAAGCTCCAGAATATGATGCAGATGTCCGGAGGAGAGAAAGCATTGACGGCGATTGCGCTGCTTTTTGCGATTCAGAATCTGAAGCCATCGCCGTTCTGCCTGCTGGATGAGATCGAGGCCGCATTGGATGAGTCGAATGTCAGCAGGTATGCGGGATATTTGAAAAAGTTGACAAAACACACGCAGTTTATTATTATTACCCATAGGCGGGGCACTATGGCGGCAGCAGACCGACTCTATGGAATCACAATGCAGGAAAAGGGAGTATCCACTCTTGTATCTGTGAATCTTCTGGAGGAGGATCTTGACTGATACCACAGGCGAAAAAAGAAGGGCTGTCAGGAGGCAAGGTATGGAAGGGGAAAAAGGTTTTTTTAAACGTCTGGTAGAAGGACTTAGCAAGACGAGAGATAATATCGTGTCAGGAGTCGATCGGATTTTCAGCGGATTTTCCAGTATTGATGAGGACTTCTATGAGGAGATCGAAGAAATTCTGGTCATGGGAGATTTGGGAATCAATGCGACGACGGCAATCATTGAAGATCTGAAACGAAAGGTAAAAGAACAGAGAATCAAAGAGCCTGTCGAGTGTAAGCAGCTTCTGATTGACAGTATCAAGGAACAGATGAATGTGGGAGAGACGGCATATGAGTTTGAAAACAGAAAATCTGTGGTTTTGGTAATTGGCGTCAATGGAGTTGGAAAAACAACAAGCGTTGGAAAGCTTGCCGGGAAATTAAAGGATCAGGGAAAGAAGGTCGTGCTGGCGGCAGCGGATACTTTTCGGGCAGCAGCAGGAGAACAACTTACAGAGTGGGCGAACCGTGCCGGAGTAGACATCATTTCCGGACAGGAGGGGTGGGACCCGGCGGCCGTCGTATATGATGCAATCCAGGCGGCAAAGGCACGCCAGGCGGACGTTCTTCTGTGTGATACGGCGGGAAGACTTCACAACAAAAAAAATCTGATGGCGGAGCTTGGAAAGATTAACAGGGTCATTGAACGGGAATATCCGGAGGCGTTTCGCGAAACACTGGTCGTTCTTGACGGCACGACCGGGCAGAACGCAATGGCACAGGCAAAGGAATTCAGCGAGGTAGCGGAGATTACAGGAATTATTCTGACAAAGCTGGATGGTACTGCAAAGGGAGGAATTGCAGTCGCCATTCATTCGGAGCTTGGTGTTCCGGTAAAGTATATTGGCGTGGGAGAGAGTATTGATGATCTGCAAAAATTTGATGCGGATGAGTTCGTAAACGCTCTGTTTCATATGGAAGAATAGAATGATATTGGCATCATAGAATTTCTGTTTCAGGAGAAAAAGTACAGGTGGGAGGATAAAAATGCTGACATTAGAAAAATTTGAGGAAGCGTCTGAAATCGTCAAGCAGGTGACGCAGGAAACAAAACTGATCTATAGTAAATATTTCAGTGAGAACACAGGAAATAAGGTATATCTGAAACCGGAAAATATGCAGCTTACAGGAGCTTATAAGGTGCGCGGCGCCTATTATAAGATCAGCACGCTCTCTGAGGAAGAAAGAGAGAAGGGACTGATTACCGCATCTGCGGGAAATCATGCGCAGGGCGTGGCTTATGCGGCAAAGGTTTACGGCGTCAAGGCGGTAATCGTAATGCCGACAACGACGCCGCTGATTAAAGTAGAGAGAACAAAGAGCTATGGAGCCGAGGTTGTGCTTTATGGAAATGTTTATGACGAGGCGTGCGCCTACGCATATGAGCTGGCGGAAAAAAACGGGTATACTTTTATTCATCCTTTTGATGACCTGGCAGTCGCTACCGGACAGGGAACCATTGCTATGGAGATCGTGAAAGAGCTTCCTCTGGTGGATTATATTCTGGCTCCGGTAGGCGGCGGCGGACTGGCGACCGGAGTTTCTACACTTGCGAAGCTGTTAAACCCGAATATCAAAGTAATCGGCGTGGAGCCGGCAGGCGCGAACTGTCTCCAGGCATCCATAAAAGAAGGAAAGGTCACGACCCTTGCGCATGTGAACACCATAGCCGACGGTACTGCCGTAAAGACGCCGGGTACGAATATCTTTCCGTATCTTCAGAAAAATCTGGATGACGTGATTACGGTTGAGGATGACGAGCTGATTGTAGCGTTTCTGGATATGGTGGAAAACCATAAGATGATTGTAGAGAATTCAGGGCTTTTGACCGTTGCGGCGCTAAAGCATATGGATGTGAAGGGAAAGAAAATCGTGTCGATCTTAAGCGGCGGAAATATGGATGTGATTACCATGTCCTCTGTGGTGCAGCTTGGATTGATTCAGAGGGATCGTATCTTTACCGTATCGGTTCTTCTTCCGGACCGTCCGGGGGAACTGGTGCGTGTGGCCTCCATCGTGGCGAATGAGCAGGGAAATATTATCAAGCTGGATCATAATCAGTTCGTAAGTACGAACCGTAATGCGGCCGTGGAACTGAAAATCACACTGGAAGCGTTTGGAACGGATCATAAGAAAAGAATTGTTGATGCTCTGACAAAAAATGGATATACACCGAAACTGATCCGGGCAAACCTGTAATATTTTTTTGTAACTATTCAGCCATGCAGCCAGATGCGGCATATGAGCGGCGCAAGCTTGCT
>CAJKKX010000086.1 GCA_905200565.1 uncultured Lachnospiraceae bacterium | reverse complement strand
CCCGCCAAGACCGGAGGCGAAGGAGGCTGTGGCAGTCTGCCGGAAGGCGGGCATCCGCCCGGTAATGATTACCGGCGACCATATCGCCACCGCGTCGGCGATCGCAAAGGAGCTGGGGATCCAGAAAGAAGGAGAGCTGGCGATCACCGGTCCGGAGCTGGATGCGATGCCGGAGCGGGAGCTGGATGAAAAGGTGGAGAAGATTGCCGTTTACGCCCGCGTTTCGCCGGAAAACAAAATCCGTATTGTGAAGGCGTGGCAGCGGAAGGGGCAGATTGTTTCCATGACAGGCGACGGTGTAAACGACGCGCCGGCGCTTAAAGCGGCGGACATCGGCTGCGCGATGGGCATCACCGGAACGGACGTTGCCAAGGGTGCGGCGGATATGACGCTGACGGACGATAACTTTGCCACGATTGTGGAGGCTGTCCGGGAGGGGCGCGGCATCTATGCCAATATCCGCAAGGTAACAGGCTTTCTGCTTGGAACCAATATCGGCGAGGTGGTGCTGGTATTTGTCGCGATGCTGCTCTGGCACAAATCGCCGCTGATGAGTATGCAACTTTTATGGATTAACCTGGTGACGGACAGCCTGCCCGCTATCGCCCTCGGCATGGAGGCTGTGGAGCCGGATGTCATGAACCGTAAGCCCAGACCGAAAAACGAGAGCCTGTTTTCGCACGGGCTTGGAATCCGCGTAGTATTGCAGGGCATTATGTTCGGTACGCTTTCCTTAATTGCTTATTGGCTGGGAGAGACGCAGACCGCGTCCGTGGCAGGCGGACAGACAATGGCATTTATGGTGCTGGCGTTCTCGCAGGTAATCCATGCGTTTAATATGCGCTCGCATCATTCCCTGTTTAAGACCGGGGTGTTTACCAACCATAACCTTAACCGTGCGGTGCTGATTTCCGCTGCACTGGTCTGCCTGGTTCTGTTCACACCGCTGCGCACCGCCTTCGGACTGGTTCTGCTTCCGGGAAAACTGTATCTGCAGGCTGCCGGTCTGATTTTTGTACCGCTGCTGGTGATGGAGCTGTCCAAGGCGGTCGGACTGGTAAAAGAATAATTACTGAAGATAAGGAGGAAATGCCAGGATATGTTTTTTGATAACAGTGAGCAGCGCAAGCAGCTTTCGAAATGGGTTATCGGCACTGTGGCCGCCTGCATTCTTATTTTTCTCGGCGTCCGTTATATTTCAGAAATCGCTTACGCTGTTTCCTGGATGCTTGATTTACTGGAGCCGCTGCTGGCAGGCATGATCGCAGCGCTGGTTCTGAATGTCCCGCTGTGTTTCATCGAGCGGCACTTATTCAGAAAGAATCCGACGCCCCGGAAGGAGCGGGCGAGACGTCCGCTGGCGATCGTGCTTTCCCTGATTCTGGTACTGGGGATATTTATCAGCGTCGCGGTTTTGGTGATACCGGAGCTGGTCAATGCAGTGGCGGCAGTGTCCTCTGCGGTGGTCGAGCTGCTGGATGAGCTGGCGGCACTGGAGAACAGCGCCGACTTTTCGGAAATACCGTTTGGCGAATATCTTTCCCGCATCGATATTGACTGGATACGTCTGCGGGGAGATTTGGAGAACGTTTTAAAGCAGCTTGGCAATTCTATTCTCAATAAAGCCGGCGGAGCAATCAGCATTGCTGTTTCCTCTGTGGTCAACGGTATTGTCGGCTTTGTGTTTGCCATTTATATTCTGGCAAACAAAGAAAAGCTCAGCAGGCAGGTGCGCAGATTAATCCGTGTCTGGCTGCCGGAAAAAGTGGGAGCTGGAATTATACATGTGGCTTCTGTCTGCGGAGGCGTTTTTCATCTTTTTATTGCAGGACAGACAACGGAGGCAATCATTCTGGGCACACTCTGTACGATAGGGATGCTGATTCTCCGTATGCCTTACGCGCCGATGGTCGGGGCGCTTGTGAGCGTCACCGCTCTGATCCCGTACGTCGGAGGATTTATTGCCGCTTTTATCGGGGCGTTTCTGATTCTGACAGAAAGCCCGGTCAAGGCGGTGGTGTTTGTCATTTTCTTCATAGCACTGCAGCAGGTGGAAGGAAATCTGATATATCCGAGGGTAGTCGGGGCAAAAGTAAATTTGCCGAGCATGTGGGTGCTGGCGGCAATCACGATTGGCGGCAGCCTTGGCGGCCCGATTGGAATGCTTCTGGGGGTTCCTCCGTTTGCGTCAGCCTATAAACTATTGAAGGAAGCGACCGATAAACGGGAGCGCAGAATGCAGCAGGCAGAGGAGGGTAAAATGAAGTATCTGCAGGAAATTCGGTGAAATAAAGCTGTGAAAAGCGGCAAAGCCGTCCTTGCATTTTCCGATGGGCGGTACTATAATATCTGTATCACACCAGTTCTGGGAGGAGTGCGGTTCGCCCGTATCGGAGGTGTCCGGTCTCACAATGATAATCCCGGTGACACGCTCCGGCTGGTGTGATTTTTTATGTTGCTGTTCATTTCGGTTATAACAGCTCTTTTGTAGTATTTTTTTTTGGTCAATTTCAATTAAATTCAGCGATAAAGAAAAGTTTTTCTTGACAGAATGCACAGGACAACCTATAATATAGCATATAGATTGCGAGACAGGCAATATATATAAGTAACTACATTAGGAGAGAAGCAGCAATGAGGTCCCCAATAAAGAAAATGTCCCTGCAATCAGAAATTACAAAATATATTCAGGACTATATAAAAGATGAAGGTTTGAAGTCCGGTGAAAAGCTGCCGTCGCAGGGCGAACTTGTGGAGATGATGGGCGTCAGCAGAACTTCTCTGCGGGAAGCGATACGCAGCATGGAAGGCCAGGGATTTTTGGAGGTCCGCAATGGAAAGGGCGTTTATGTGGGTGAGCGCTACCAGCAGGACAGGATCCAGATGACGATTTCTTTTCATCAGGAAAAGGAAAAGCTTCTGGAGATTCTGGAGGTTCGTGCCGTACTGGAAAAAGAGATTTTGAAGATGGTGGTTCACCGTATCACAGATGAGGAAATTGGGAAGCTGGGCGAGCTGACGGAGATCCTCATGGATAAATTTTATGCCAAAGAGCCGAAAGCGGCGGAGGATAAGGCGTTTCATGGGTATATTTACAGCTGCTGCCATAATGATGTGATGTCGAGTGTGCTGAGTTCGATCAGCGGCTGGTTAGATGAGTTTTGGGCAGGACATCCGCTGGGAATCGAGGAACCGTTTGAAAAAGGATTGCCGTTTCACGAAAAACTGTATCTGGCGATCCGGGAGCGGGATTATAAAAAAGCCTGGCAGGCAAATGAGGCGATTCTCGATGATCTCCGCGAGGAGATAGAGTATGCAATGATAAAATAAGCGTTTGAAAAAACGCTTTATAGTACATCAACCTATATTATAGCATATAGATATATAGCTTATAGCAATGAAAAAGAGGCTATAGAGCACGGGAAAGAGACAGGGAGGCAGGAACGATGAGAGAGGGATATGATTTTTCCAGCGATCCCCGATTGATCGGGACACACTTTGCAGAACATAATGAGCATTACTACAATGCAGTTGTTCCGCCGGTTTTTATGAATTCGCTGAATACATTTCAGACGATGGATGCGTATTTTGACGCCGATACAGAGGATCCGAACACGTATGTGTACGGCCGTGTACAGAATCCCACGGTAAGGATCCTGGAGGACAAGATTGCGGCTTTGGAGCATGGAACCCGCGCTTATGCATTTGCTTCCGGGATGGCAGCGGCAGCGACTGCAGTAATGACAGTATGCAGGGCCGGGGACCATATTGTCTGCATCCGCAATGTCTATGGTCCATTGAAGAAATTCACCAACGAATACTGCCGGGAATATTTTCAGATGGATGTTACGTTTGTGATGGGCGACGACATACAGGAAATCGAGGAGGCGGTCACAGACCGGACCGCACTGGTGATTTTAGAAAGTCCGGCATCTATCATGATGCGCCTGCAGGATATCCGCGCTGTTGTGGGGATCGCCAAAAAGCATGGAGCGATGGTCTATATTGATAATACATACTGTACACCGATTTTTCAGAATCCTCTGGATCTGGGCGTGGATATTGTTATGCATACGCTGTCCAAATATATTGGAGGACACAGTGATATTATCGGCGGCGTGCTGGTGGCGAAAGACAAAAAACTGCTGCAGAAGATCTCACATCACCGCGAGCTGTACGGCGGGATTTTGGGACCGATGGAGGCATGGCTTGCCCTGCGCGGCCTGCGCACGCTGGAGGTAAGGCTGCGTCAGCATGAAAAGACAGCGATGGCAGTGGCGGAGTTTCTGGAAGGACATGAGAAAATTGCCTGTGTACATTATCCGGGGCTGGCGTCTTTTCCGCAATATGAGCTGATGAAGCGGCAGCAGCGCGGCAACAGCGGATTGATGAGCTTTGAGATAGACGGAAACGTGGAGCAGGCAAAGAAACTGTGCGAATTGCTGCAGGTATTTCAGATAGGAGTTTCCTGGGGAGGCTTTGAAAGCCTGGCAGAGGTACCGTATGCACGGATGACAGAGGAAGAGACTGCGTGGCTGGGCGCGCAGGCGAATGTGATCCGTATCCATTGTGGTTTGGAAGGTGAAGATATCCTGATCGCAGATCTGGAACAGGCACTTTCTCAAATATAAAAAAGGAGGAAAAGAAATGAAGAGAACAAGAAGAACGGTTAGTTTACTGATGTCTGTTGCTATGTGTGCAACGCTGCTTCCGGGTAATGCAGTCAGCGTGGCGGCTGCAGACGGGGAGGATATTACCATTACCATGGTGGAATCCCTGACAAGCGCGGAAAGAACGGCGATCATCCGTGAGATTGCCGACAAGTATGAGGAGGAGCATCCGAATATTACCATCGAGATCATTTCTCCTCCTCTTGAGAATGCGGACAACAAAATTACGCAGATGCTGATGAGCGGTTCCGGCTGCGATATCGTGGAAGCGCGTGATCTTACGATTACTCAGTACGTGAACAATCAGTGGATCCAGCCGATGGATTCGTATCTGGATGCATGGGAGGAGAAGGACACGCTGACGGAGGCTGCACAGCAGGCGATCTATAATACCGGGGATGCAGCTTACATGATGCCGTATGGTTTCCTCTGGCGCGGACTGTATGTGCACACAGACTGGTTAGAGGAAGCCGGAATTGAGACGCCTTCTACCTGGCAGGAAATCTATGACGCGGGCGTGGCGCTGACGGATACCGATGCGAACCGTTACGGCTTTGCCTTCCGCGGAGCGACGCTTGGCTATATGTATGCCGATACCGTGATCTGGAGCTGGCTTGGTACCGATCAGCTGGCAAGCACAGATGCCGGATATTTCTTAAAGGATGGCAATGGCGCGACGATCTTCACTTTGCCGGAAACCAAAGAGGCACTGGAGTTTTACAAGAGCCTGTTTACCGATTGCTCACCGGCAGACTCTATCGCATGGGGATTTGCGGAAATGGTACAGGGCTTTATCGGCGGTACGGCGGCAATGCTGATCCAGGATCCGGAGGTAATCTCTTCCTGTGAAGCAGACCTTGAAGAGGGCACATGGGATCTGGTTCCGTTCCCGACAGGTCCGTCCGGACAGGCTGTATTCCCGAATGGTTTCAGCGGATGGAGCATGACCTCTTTCACGGAGCATCCTGATGAGGTGGCGGATTTTATTCTCTATCTGTCGAACGCGGAGAATAATACATATTTCTGCAAAAACTATGCGACGATCCCGATCCATACGACAGCGGCGGAGATGGACAGCTATTTCGAAGAAAGCCATTTTTCGATCTACATGGATATGGCAAATGACGGCGATACCTATCGTACCTGCTCCGCACCGATGAAGTATAATGCGTTTGCCGCTTACAAGAGCGAGGTAGATACCATGTACCAGAAGTGGCTGACAGATGAGATTACGACAGATGAGCTGCTTACCTGGCTGGACGATTACTGGACGCAGGCGTATGCAGATGAGGGAGAGAAATTCTAAAGAGAAATCCGGGATTATAAAAAAGTTTCATTAAGGAAAAAGCTTTAAGAGATATGGGGAAGGGGCATGGTTCCTCTTCCCCGTTTTGCAGTGGTAGAAGAAGGTCGCAGCCATTTTTGCCGGCATTTCGCTTATGCCGCTGCCTGTGGGAATAAAGGAGGAGAATATGAAGCGTAATGCATTGACCAGAAAAAGAAAAAGATTTTGTTTCCTGATGGTACTTCCTGCGATTATTCTGCCGCTGTTGTTTACTTATTACCCGATGCTGAAGGGCAGCATGATGGCTTTTCAGAGCTACAATCTGATGGATGTGAGCAATATAAAATGGATTGGGCTGGATAATTTTAAGAAGCTGTTTACCCAGGGAATCGGCAATAACTTTTATCAGATTTTAGAAAATACGGCCAAATGGGTGCTGATATCCCTCTTTTTTCAGCTGACGATTGGCTTTGGCATGGCGCTGCTGCTGAAGAAGAAGTTCCGGGGTTCCAGTATTTATCAGGGATTGATCTTCTTCCCCTGGGCAGTATCAGGCTTTGTGATCGGTATTATGTGGCGGTGGATGTTTAACGGGACGTCCGGCGTTATCAATGACATTCTTATGCGCCTGGGACTTATAGAATCTTCCGTAGGATGGCTTGCGAGCAAGGATACGGCGCTGCTGTCTTGTATTGTGGCAAATATCTGGTATGGAATACCGTATTTTACGATCATGATCACGGCGGCTCTGCGCGGGATCGATGCGGAATTGTATGAGGCGGCGGAGGTGGACGGAGCGAATGCCTTTGATAAATTCTTTCATGTGACGGTTCCCTCGATTAAATCCGTACTGCTTCTTACCGTTCTGATGCGGTGCATCTGGATCTTTAACTTCCCGGATCTGATTTATTCTATGACACAGGGCGGTCCGGCAGGTTCCTCGCATATTGTGACATCCTATATGATGCAGCTCGTCCAGAGCCTGGATTATGGTCTGGCATCTGCCGTGGGAGTATTTTCGATTTTGTTTTTGGCATTATTTGCCACTATTTATCTGCTGGTTTCCAATCGTTTGACAAGGGAGGACTGATCATATGGATATGAAACAGAAAAGATTGATCGGCAAGGTCGTCAAATTTATGATACTGGGGCTGTTTTTGATCGTTGTGATGTTTCCGTTTTACTGGATGCTTGTCACATCCCTGAAGGGTTCGCAGGCGGAGATTTATGCTTTTCCGGTTAAGTATCTTCCGGAGAAAATCAGCTGGGTGAATTACGTGGAAATACTCTGGAAAGGAAATTTTATCGTCTACATGAGAAATTCTCTGGTGGTTTCCACGATCGCGGCATTTTTCGCGAGTATTATAGGGATCTGCGCGGGATATGTGCTTTCCAGGTTTAAGTTCCGCATGAAAAATCTTCTGCTGCTGTTTTTCCTGATCACACAGATGGTTCCGACTTTTATTATGCTGCCTGCGCTGTATCAAATGCTGTCCAGTCTCCATATGACTAATAACATCTGGACAATGGCGCTGCTTTATACGAATATGATGATCCCGTTCTCGGTTGTGACGCTCCGCAGCTTTTTTGACGGAATACCGAACGTATTGGAGGAAGCGGCATGGATCGACGGCTGCGGATACGGACAGGGCCTGGTAAAGATTATCGTGCCGCTGATGAAGCCGGGAATAGCAGCGACGTTTATTTTTGCATTTATTAATTCCTGGAATGAGCTTTTCATGGCGATCATGTTTATTGACAAGGATTCCCTGAAGACGATTCCGGTTGGATTAAACGGTTTGATCCTGAAATATGATATTAAGTGGGGGGGGGGAGATGGCGGCGGGAACCATCCTTGCCCTGATCCCCACGATCATTCTGTTTTCTTTTGCACAAAAGTATATGATAGAAGGTTTGACGGCAGGTTCCGTGAAGGGATGATGCGTTATAAAAAATAAAAAAGACGGGAGAGGAATGCATGCTGGAAAAAAAGATGAAGATGGCAAATCTTGATGCCGTAACGGTAAAGGATGGATTTTGGAAAAATTATATGGAATTGGTGCGCTGCAGGATGATTCCTTACGAGTGGGAGGCGCTCAATGACAGAGTGGAAGGGGCCGAGCCCAGCTATGGAATGGCAAATTTCCGCGCGGCAGCCGCGGGCGGCGGAACTTTTCGCGGCAGGGGTTTTCAGGAC
>CAJKKX010000085.1 GCA_905200565.1 uncultured Lachnospiraceae bacterium | reverse complement strand
CTTCCCTCCAATGTGATCTATATCAGCAATATCTCCGGCTATTCTCCGCTGGAGCTGTATACCACCCTCGCGCACGAAGGATATCCGGGGCACCTCTACCAGACCGTTTTTTCCGGCAGCGTCCCCTCCAATCAGGTGCGGAACGTCCTGAATTTTGGCGGATATGTGGAAGGATGGGCGACTTATGTGGAAATGTACGCCTATTCTCTGGCCGACGTAGACGCCGCGGTATCTGAGCTGTACCGCCTGAACCGCTCCATCACGCTTGGGATTTCCAGCGCTCTTGACATTGCCGTCCACTACCACGGCTTTACCAGGGAACAGGTGACAGACTATCTCTCAAAGGTCGGATTCCAGAGCGGCAGCGCCGCCGATTCTCTGTACGATATGCTGATCGAAGCGCCCGCGAATTATCTGAAATACTACGTTGGATACCTGAATTTCATGGATTTAAGAGACGCCGTAAAAGAAAAAGAGGGTGAAGATTTCACCCTGAAAGAATTTCACAAAAAAGTTCTGGAAATCGGCCCTGCGCCTTTTTCCGTGCTGAAAAAATACCTGCTTCCGGAAGACTCCCGCTAACCCCGGAGCCTTCCGGCTCCGGGCGTTATTCTTCTACGAACACATCTTTTCCCATACCGCAGACCGGGCATACCCAATCCTCCGGCAGATCTTCAAAAGCTGTTCCCGGTGCGATTCCGCCATCCGGATCGCCAACCTCCGGGTCATACACGTAGCCGCATGGTTCACATACATACTTCTTCATTTTGTTTACCTGTCCCTTTCTTTTATCATTTTGGGGCATCCCCTTTCCGCTGCCGGATGGGGATGACGACAGGAGAATTATAACACTCTTCCAGCATCTCTACAAGAGAAAACCGCCCATAGCGGGCGGCGTTTTCTCTTGTCGGATTATTCCAGATAAATGCCGTCTGTACAAGCTGGACGGCTCTCTGCATCAGTCCCCTTCGACGCGGAATAAGTTCCCCGCAGACGATAATAGGCGCCCGTTTCCAGCGAATACGTTTCCGACGTCTCTACAAAAAAATAGTTTCTCGCCGTCGCTGTCTTCTGAACAACTGGCTCCCAGTCATTTCCTACCAGCTTTTCCAGATAAAGATACACACGCACCCTGTCGCACGTCTGATGGCAGGATGTCTCTCCTTCAATATCCACGACTCCATTTCCTCTGTTGATTAACCGACCAAATCCTCTGGCCAGAAGTCCGCTGCGAAGCTGGTTTTCAAAGCTGGCCGTCGCCTCCGTGTCGCTCGTGAGCAGCGAGCCGTCCACGATCTCTCCGTCCCGCGGCCCTGCGGCTTCCGTCCGGATTCCGGTCAGAGGCAGGCAGAACACCATCACCAACAGTGTTAACGCTCCTAAAATCCCTTTTCTCATGTCTTTCTCCTTTGTATGCTTCATTTTTTAACACTTCTTTTATAGCATATCCGGAAAAATCCTGCAAGGCCCGTTTTTCCCAGTACCTGGTTTCAGATTCTTTTAAAAAGCAATCCCCTGCACCACCTTTAAAAACGCTTCCCGCTCCATTTTTCCTGCCAGTACATAATAACCATCTTCACATTCCAACTCTGCCACATAGGAATGCTCACCATCCGTGTATACTGTCTCATAAATCTGTACTGGTATTTCATTTACCGTGATCCTGAATTCATCCGACAGTTCTCCCCCGAAGGTCTGGTTCATAACAGAAGCGCCCACCCGTTTACGGATGCTCAGGGTTACGATCATCTCTCCATACGTATAAAAAACCGAGCCATCACGCAGCCCTTCGCCGAGAAAATAGCTGTCATACGCCATCCCATCCGCCAGACAGGTCAGCCGGGGAACCGGAATGCCCAGTTTTTCTTCGATCTCTTCATACGCTTCCCCTTCTTCCCTGTCACGATTGAAAACGGTCCCTTTTTTATCCACAGCGGCGCGCTGTGAGCCATTTCCGATGATGGTATTCACCATCCCCATGATATACTGCCGGTTCGCCTCGCTCGACATACTGACCGCAAACACACAGATCAGCACGGTGGCCGCCATCTGGACGAATCTTTTTACGTACCGTCTCCTGCCCTGCGCCTGCACTTTCCGGCCGAGCTGCAATGCCTCCCAGTCCTCCTCGGACAGCATGGAGCGCAGATCCGGCGGCGCTTTTTCTTCCGCGTCGTCCTCCTCCCACTTTCCCTCTTTCTTTAACTGCTCCACGATTCGGTCGAACAGCTCCGGCGAAGCGTCGATATTACGGATTTCTTTTCTCCGCTCCATTTCGCTTTCCCATCTCTTCGAATCTTTGCGGAACTGATTTCTGAAAAATTCCCCCCACGCTTCTTCCTCTTCCATATCCTCCGGGGATGGAAACATATTTATTTTTTTCTTCTCCATAAAAAATGTCTCACTCCCTTCTTGACATTTTCCCATAACAGTATAAGATTAACATATACTATCTATTTGGAGGATTATTATGAAACGTATCATACTTACCGGCGGAGGTACTGCCGGTCATGTCACACCAAATATTGCTCTCGTTCCGACGCTTCGGAAACTGGGTTATGATATTCATTATATTGGCTCATATGACGGTATCGAGCGAAAATTAATTGAAGAACTGGATATTCCTTACTATGGAATCGACTCTGGAAAACTGCGCCGCTATTTTGACCCAAAGAACTTTACAGACCCGTTCAAGGTCATCCACGGCTATGGACAGGCGAAAAAGCTCGTCAAACAGATTAAGCCGGATGTGGTTTTTTCAAAAGGCGGATTCGTCACCGTCCCGGTCGTGATCGCCGCTCACAAGCATCATGTGCCCGTCATTATCCACGAATCGGATATGACGCCGGGACTTGCAAACAAGCTGTCCATCCCGTCTGCCGACAAAATATGCTGTAACTTTCCGGAAACTATGGCGCACCTGCCGGAAGGCAAAGCCGTTCTGACAGGCTCGCCGATTCGCCAGGAGCTTCTTCTTGGAAATAAGCTGAACGCCCTGAACTTCTGCGGTTTCACTGCAAACAAACCCGTGTTAATGATTATCGGCGGCAGCCAGGGTTCCGCCGTCGTAAATGACGCCATGCGCGGCATTCTGCCGGAACTTCTAAAGACCTTCCAGGTCATTCATCTCTGTGGAAAAGACAAAGTAGATCACTCACTGGATCATCTGGAAGGTTATGTTCAGTTTGAGTACATCAAAAAAGAGCTGGCAGACCTTTTCGCCCTTGCGGATGTATGTGTTTCCAGGGCCGGAGCCAACGCCATCTGTGAAATTCTGGCGCTCAGAAAGCCAAATCTTTTGATTCCGCTCTCTGCAAACGCCAGCCGGGGCGATCAGATTCTAAACGCCGCATCCTTTGAAAATCAGGGCTTCAGCGAGGTGCTTACCGAAGAACAGCTCGCTCCCACCCTCCTGATTCCACGCATTATGAAACTCTATGAAAACCGTGCCTCTTATATTGCCGCAATGGAAACCAGCGAACAAAACGACGCCATTTCAAAAATCATCTCGCTCCTCGAAGAAGCTGTTCACTGACCCCATTCACATTCGTATTCTTCTCCATACTTACGGCGAATGTAATTTCTTGCACGATATAATCTGGCGCTTAATGCCTGCGGACTCATTCGCAGGTATTTCGCCGCCTCTTTGATCGGCAGTCCATAAAGGCAGACGGCGAGAATGATTTCATACCATTCTCTGTTGGCGTCCCGCAAATCATCCAGAATCCGAAAAGAAAGTCTCTCTTGCGCCACACGTTCCACGATCCGCTCGGTATTATCCCACACCGTACGTTCCTCTCTTTTCTGATACATCTGTTCCAGCTTTTCTTTTCTGACCTTCTGTTTTCTGAAATAGTCAACGACCGCATTCCTTGTCGCTATAATCAGCCACGACTTCACGCTTTCATCCCTGATCTTATCCAAATTCTCATAAAGCGCAGTAAAAACCTGCTGGCTGATCTCCTCTGCCAGATAAATATCTCCCACGCGCTCATATGCAATCTTCATTACCAATCTACGGTAGCTCTCGTAAATTTCCGTAAATCTCTTATTTTTCATTTGTAACTGAGACCCTTCCCTCGCTATTTTTTATCGTTTACTCATGGTTCCTGCTTCAAAATCTCTAAAATCTGGTCTCTGGCTTCTTCGGTCAAAGTTCCCTGACGCCATGTAAGCCCCGCTCCATCCTCCTCATATCTGGGAATCAGATGGATATGAAAATGAAACACGGTCTGTCCCGCGGCAGCCCCATTGTTCTGTACCAGATTAAATCCATCGCACTTTAAGGCGTCCTTCATTTTCTTCGCCATTTTCCTGGCCAGCGCAAATGCCCCCGTCACCCATTCCTCCGGCATTTCAAAAACATTTTCAAAATGCTCCTTCGGTAAAATCAAAGCATGGCCTCTGGTCGCCGGATTTAAATCCAGAATTACCCGAAACGCTTCGTCCTCATACAGAGTTGCGGACGGAATCTCTCCATTTGCGAGTTTGCAGAAAATACAATTCTCTTCTCTCATCGTTTTCTCCCTTCCTACACGTTCTACTTACTCTTTCTCTTTATAGTAATTCTTTTGCCGGATATTGTCAATAAGAAGTATTTGAAAATTTTACCATACGATGATAAACTTATCCTAAGGTCAACAAAAACCCCAAGGGAGATAAAAACTATGTCCGAACAGCACCAGCTTGAAGCACTGAAAAAAATAATTGAAGAACAGAAAGTCGCGATTTCGCAGATTTCCCATGAAATACGCAATCCTGTAACTCTGATCAACAGTTCTCTGCATCTGATTCAAAAACAGCACCCGGAAGTCCGGAACTTTCCATTCTGGAATAACACCATGCAGGACCTGGCATATCTGCTGCGTCTTCTGGATGAGGTCTCTCATTACAACAATGGTATGACTCTTCACCCGGAATTCCTGGATACCAGTCAATGGCTGACAGAAATCACTTCTGTTTACCATCATACCGTTTCCGCGCCTTTTCGCTTTTCCTCTCACATTCCGCAGAATCTTCCATACCTGCATGCAGACCCTGTGAAACTGCGCCAGGCTGTTTCCAATCTGATTCGAAACGGATTTGAATCCTTAAAAGAAGAAGGCGAAGTAACTTTAGACGCCTCGGCAGATGAACAGCATCTGATCCTTTGCATTACCGACACAGGGTGCGGAATCCCTCAGGAATACATAGATACGCTGTTTCTGCCTTTTGTAACGCATAAATCCGACGGAACGGGACTTGGTCTTTCGATTACCAGACGAATCGTCGAAGCACACGGCGGAACCATCCGTCTTGATACGACCCCCGGCAAAGGGACTTCTTTTACCATCCTGCTCCCTCTTGGCTGACACGATTTTCCCTGTGCGGCCTTCGATACAAAAGCGCCGCCAGAAGCAGTCCGGAAAGAAAGCCTCCCACATGGGCGGCATTATCCACGCCGGTTGAAGTGAATCCCTCAAGAAGTGTCAGCGCCGCCATCAGAATCAGCCGTTTGCCTGTAAACCCATCCACGCTTCCCCGATTGACAATCACCACATAGATCAATGCTCCGATCACCGCAAAGATTGCGCCGGAGGCTCCTGCGGATACTGCATAATCTGCACTGCCAAGTTCCAGGCCACAGGAAACGATATTCGCCAGAATACCTCCGCCCAGATATATGATCAGATACCGAACCGGACCCACGGCATGTTCCAGCGCATCTCCCAAAAAGATAAGCGTCAGCATATTATAAAAAAGATGCTCGATTCCAAAATGCAGAAACATGCAGGTAAAAAGTCTGTAATATTCTCCATACTCCAGAATCCAGGGCGTATAGCTTGCCCCATGCTCCAGCATAAATCTTGTATCTTCCGTACTCCCCAGTATTTCCAGAATCAGAAAAACCGCAACATTCGCCACAACGATCAGAAGATTACACTTTGTCCTGGATTTTAAAAAATCTTTCATTTCTTCCATACAGATTCCCCTCTGAATACGCAAAGGCAGGCCATGTCTGAAACCTTTGGCATACTCTTATGTCAAGTCATATAAATGATGTTTGGGTCAAAAGATGCCATACGGATTGTTCCGCACTTTGTGACCCTGGCATCATGTAAGTAGTTCTGTCTGAATATTATATTCCGCAGTTCCGTATACTGTCAATACCAAATGTGGCGCTCCTTCGTTGAAAAATTCCCGAACCGGGTATTTCTCTCAGGATTCTTCGAAAAGATACCCCGTTTCCGCAAAGAAAATCTCGTCCCCTCTGCGTATCTGCCGATACTCATTCGACGCCAGACGTTTTCCGTTCAGGAATGTCCCATTGGTAGAGTTTAAGTCCATCAGAAAATAGTCCTCTCCCCTCTTTTCGATCCGGGCATGAATTCGGCTGATGACCGGAAGATCAAGAAGCAGATCTGCCTGCCCTTTCATCTTTCCGACCGTAAATTTTTCTTTGCTGACCGTGACGCTCCCCTGCAAATCCGGCCGCAGGCTCACCAGCACGGGCGTCCCCTTTTTATTTTCCTTTTGAAGAAGCATCGTCTGCCCGTAGAATTCCTCAGGCTCTTCCTGAAAATCGCAGATTTCTTCTGACAGACTCTCCTGCTCTTCCTCCAATCCCTTGCTTTGCCCGCACACAATCTCCTCTTTTGTTTCTCCTGCCCCTCCATCCTTTTGTTTCTTTTTCCGATGTCTTTTCTTTTTCTCTTTTTTCTGCTCTGTTTTTTCCTTTTGTCCCGCAAAGGCATAGAAAAAAACACCCGCCGCTAAAAACAGCGCGCCGCCCGCCTGCGTCAACGTAAAAATATGAAAATGTACCAGCGCCGCTCCGCCTGCGGCACACAAAAAGCAGGCTGCTGCCATTCCTGCGGCTTTCTTTCGCTTTCCGGCTCTTCGTATCCTCTCCTGTCCTGTTTCTGTTCTGCAAGGCAGAATTTTTTCTTTCCGGACAGCGTTTGGCGGCGTCTGCTCCGGCGACGGCGGTTTTTCGCAGCTCTCTTTCTTTTCCCCGAAATCCTGATACAGCTTCCCGACTACATCCTTTACACAGTAATCTTCCACAGACGTCTCCATATAAAGGCGATACCCGGAAAGAATCGCCCTCTCATCCTTATGATTCAGCTTTTTCAGAAGATACTCCGCCAGCTCCCGAAAAGCTTCCTGAAAATCTCCCCCGAAAAAAGGAAGAAAGCAAACGCTGATCTCTCTTGTCTCCACATCCATATAAAGAAACTCCGGCTCCAGAATCAGCCCTTCCTCCTCTAAAAAGAACCGGGATATCTGTTCCAGCGCCCTGCCGATTCCCTGTGCCACAGCCTGTATCTCCTCATACCCTGCCGGACGCTGCTCCAGAACCCGCGACAACGGCTGGCGCGAGGTGATCTCATAGCATAAAAAAGCCTTTCCGTCTACCATCTGCTTTTTACACCGCAAAAGCCCCGGTATCTCGTTTTCCAGAAGCATCCTGACCTGATACGCATTGCCCTGCATCTTTTCAGGCGCTTCCAGAACCATATAATTATGTTCCCTGTCACGGCAGTATGTCGCTTTCATTTCCATTCCCCTCGATTCCTTTCCTGATCCGGTTGAGCCGGACGATCGTATTGGCCGGATTTATAACAGTCAGCTCCGAAGTTCCCCTGACCCTGATTTGTTTTTCCCCGAAAAAACGCAAAACAAGTCCCGGCGTCTGAAAAGTTCCCTGTATCTCCACACGAATTTTCTTTTTTCCCATCTGCACCCTGGCTTCTACTCCCCGTATTCCAAGATATGCCTCCCGGCAGATCTCCTGCTTTCTCTTTTCCATCCGTGCCTGCATATCCTTTTCGCCGCCTGCCAGGCTTCCCAGTACCGCCAGCTCATAAGCGGCATTCTGTATCGCCGCCTGGTCATGCAGATAGAATCCCAGATACAGAATTCCAGCCAGCAGCGGCAGAATGACCGTCATCAATAGTGCCGCTTCCAGCGTATAGCTTCCTTTTAACCTCATCCAATCCTCCCCTTTTCCATAAACATCAGCCAGATCAGATACCCCGCCAGCAAAAAAGGCAGAAAGGCTATCCTGTACTTTCCGCCCTTTTTCCTGACGAGAAACAGCCAGGAAGCGTACACGGAGGACAACAAAAGTCCCAGAAAAAAGATTTCTGCCAACGGAAGAAAGCCCAGCCAGATTCCCAGTACCGCTCCCGCCCATGCGTCTCCATATC
>CAJKKX010000084.1 GCA_905200565.1 uncultured Lachnospiraceae bacterium | reverse complement strand
TGACGAATGTGACATGCCAGTCGGTTCTGCAGGTGGAGGCTGGTTCGAATATCACACTTGCTATGCAGGAGGGTGTTGTCCTGTCTGCAGAAAAAGCTAACTATGTAATCGATGTAAGTTTTTCTGGCAGCTTTACCATGAAGAGCGGCAGTATCGTTACGAGCGGTCTATATGGAATGTGGGTTGATGGAAGTGCCACGCTTGAAGGCGGAAGCATTGCGGCCAACGGCAACGACAGCTACTATGGAATATATGCGGATGGAAGCGTTACTTTGAAAGGGGGCAGCGTCAGCGGCACGAGAGATGGAGTATATATAAGAAATGACGGAAGTGTTATGATAGAGGACGCTGTGATTTCCGGCGGACGGTATGGTGTACAGGTGGTTTCCGGCAGCGTCAGTATAAATGGCGGAGAGATAAGCGGAGGGAGCGCCGGCGTATATGTCAAAGGAGTGTACCTGGATGAAGGAACGGCTTACCTGAATGGAGGAACCATCAACAGTCCGAATGACGGGGTAAATATCCATAGTTATGGAACGGCGGAAATTAATGGGAGTACCATTAACGGAAAAACAGGTGTGAATAACGAGGGCAGCTTGTCGGTTCTGTCCGGAACGATTACCGGCACGGAGATAGGGCTTTCTACCGAAGCTGATAATACACAGCTGTCCGGCGGAACCTTTACCGGCGGCACCTGCAGCATATCCTCTAAGGATAATGCCGCCCTGGCGGGGCTGCTGGCAGAGTATCATGACTGTTACGTTGGAAAAGATGACACAACGGTCAGAATTGAGGATACGGTTCTGAGCGGCACAGAGCTTTTGGCGGCGGACGGTTACGGTACGGTCACGGTGGCCCGCAATCTGGCTTATGTTGCGCTGGTGGAGATGGGCGGCAGTGAAACCTTGTATTCCACCGGAGAAGAATATGAAACTGTCCTGGCTGCTCTCAATGCGGCATGGAGTGCTGCGGCGGCAGCGGGAGAGAATGCAACAGTCACGCTTCTGCAGAACATAAATATCGGAACGGGTTCGCTGGAGGTTCCGTCGGGCAGCAGCATTACACTGAAAATGGCGGACAATATCGCTCTGTCAGGCAGCAATAACGAAAAAACGGGAGGCATTATCAAGATTACCGGAGGCAGTTTTGTGCTTGCCGGTGGAACCGTCAGAAATACCATTACCTATGGCTATGGCGGGCAGGGCTTCGGTATTTACGTGGAGTCTGGCAGTCTCAGCGTGGAAGGCGGAGAGGTGGTCGGCAATTATGCCATTTATCTGCCGGAGGGTGCCGGGGAGGATGCTTCGGTACAGATTAGCGGCGGACTGATTGCAGGATATGGTTGTGGAATAGGGATATATGGCGGGCAGGTTTCTGTCGAAGGAGACGCCAAGATCAAAGCGACAGGAAATAATTTGTCTTTTGGAACGTTTGTACAGGGCGGGAAGCTTGCAGTAAACGGCGGTCTGGTCAGCGGAATTGATATCGGTATCTGGAATGTAGGCGGAAACGTGACAGTTTCCGGAGGAACCATTACTGGCGCTTACGGGCTTTACATGGCCTATGGGGAGACGGAGATACTTGGCGGAACAATCCGCGGAACGGAATATCACGGAGTGTATGCCGAGCATGGTACGCAAGAGGCGGTGAAGCTGACGATCCGCGGAGGAGAATTCGACGGCGCAAGAAGCGGTATTTATCTGTACGAAAGAAGCACAGAAGCGGAAGTCCAGATCTGTATTTATGGCGGGACATTTTATGGAGAATACGGTATTTACGCGGGGGTTGAAAATAAGAGAGTTCCAGAGCTTTTTGGCGGAACCTTTACCGGAAGTGTATGCAGCGTATATCTGAAGGACGGAACAGTTGCCGGCGATCTGCCGGCAGAGGGATATTCCCTGTATGCTGTGGCGGAAGATGGTACGCAGACACTGATTCCGGAGGAGGCTGCGGTTGGCAGCAGTCTTTCTGCAGTGGACGGTTACGGTACCGTAACCGTAAAGAATTCCAATGAGGAGGTCATCTCCGTGGAGGTTTCCTGGGATGCGCTGGAATACACCTACACAGACGGCGCATGGAATCCGGACACCTACACCTATGAGGAAGGTGCGTGGACGGCGGACAATGGAGGAAACTCCATCACCGTCAAAAACACAGGCAGCGTGGATACCACGGTTTCTTATCTGTACAGCCCGTCTGTTACAACGGTATCCGGCAGATTTTCCGGTGATGACGGGAACTTTATCGATGCGCCTGTGGCTCTGGCCAGGGGAGAAGAAAGAAAAGCGTACCTGGCGCTGACGGGCAGACCGTCTTCTGATTTTACGGCCGGGATGCTCGGCACGGTCACAGTCACGATAGGAGGTGAGGAATGATGCAGAATGCAAACAGGGAAAACGGGAACAGGAGCAAGATCCTGATCCTGCTTCTCCTGCTCATCACGGTCATCGCCGTCGGTGTGACCATATGGGCGCTGTTCTTCCGGGATACGGCTCCGGCACTTACGCCGGACTATGCGCCCCAGCAGGAAGAAACGAACGCAGAACCCATTGGGGATGAGGATGATGAAAAGCTGGAAGCGGAGGAGGGCGGCGGAGCCGTATCTTTAAGCTATTCCAACGAAGTAGATATCTCCCTGTCAGAGGGGACGGCAGAGCTTTTCTTCGCCAACCCGACGAAATCCACGCAGGACATGGTGCTGCAGATCGTGGTACAGGATGAGATCATCGTCCAGTCCGGCCTGCTGAAGCCCGGACACCAGGTGACAGCGCTGGAGCTGCTGGACGGCGCAGCGGGGAAGCTGTCGGCGGGAGGCTACGAAGGGAAATTCGCAGTGCTGTACTATGACCCGGACACCGGGGAGAAGGCAGTGGTGAACACGGAAATCCCCGTTACCATCACCGTCAGCGCATGAGAGCGGTTTACAGCCTCAAAGCATCAGCTGGAGGTGTAAATCAAATACCCAGATGCAAGCATCGGGCATTTGATCCTCGCGGCAGTTGCCAAATGGACATGCCCTAAAGGACTAGCTTCGCGTCGCAAGCATGTCCGCCTGGCTCGTTGCTCGCGGGAATAAACAGGGAAACGGGTACCCTTAAAATGCCCGGACGATCAAAACTGAATGGAGGAATATATCATGAAAAAAATGATCACAGCGTTTTTGGCACTGTCTTTGATGGCAGGCATGGGAACCGCCGCTCTGGCAGCGGGAGGCAGCGGGACTGTCGGGGAGAATGGGAGCCAGCCCATTGACGTCACGGCAAAGTATACGGGAGGCACCGCCACGGATACGGTCTACAGCGTGGATATCGTATGGGACGATATGACGTTTACCTACCACGAGAGCGGCTCCCGTACATGGAACCCGTCCGACCACACCTACACGGATAACACCTCCGCCGGATGGGATAAGACCACGGCAGGCGTTACCGTGACGAACCATTCCAATGCGGAGGTTGCCGTTGCCCTGGAATACGTTCCGGTTACCGGGAACGGCATAAGCGGCGCGCTGGATGAACCGGCATATACCCTGAATGCCGGCACAGAAAACGGCTATGCTTCCGCAGACAGCAAGAAGTCCACATTTACCATAAGCGGTACGCCGAACGCTTCGGTCAGCGCTGAGGGCGTGACGGTCGGTACGATCACCGTAAAGGTCTCCGCCGCACAGTAAACAGCCGTTTTGCGCAGAATGGCACGGGACTGTTTCTGACCTTCCGGAAGCATTCCCGGACCGCAGAGACGCGAAAGATATTTTTTGAAGAAAGAGAGGACTCATTATTATGAGAAATAAGAAGACAGCAGCATTGTTTCTTTCCCTTGCGCTGGCCTGCAGCGTGAACATCACCGCTTTTGCAGCGGATGAAAGCCCTAAGACAGTTGACCAGATCGGCGGCAGCGCTGTGGCGAATGTCACGGGTACTTATAAAGAAGGACAGTCCGGCGCTGCAAGATATAAGGTAGATATTGCATGGACGGACCTGAGCTTTACTTATACGTCCGGCTCCGAAGGCACGTGGGATCCGGACACTCATACTTACAACGGGGCTACAGAGGGCGGCTGGGGCAGCCAGTCAGGAACCATTACCGTTACCAACCATTCCAATGCCGGGATCACGGCAACGCCCGCTTATGAGGCGAAAACAGGTTATGAGAGTGCCGGGATGGCATTTACGGAGACTTCCCTGCAGCTTGGCACCGCTGACAACGGGAACGGTGAGAATGGCGCAGGGAAGGAGACAGGAGGAACCCTGACCGTCGCACCGACCGGTACGCTCCCGGAAAATACGAATGGGGATACCATCGGCACGATCACGGTTACGATCTCGGCGTCCGAATAGGCAGCGAACTGACAGGACGGCTCTAAAAATAACGGGCCAAAAGAAACATGAGAGGAGGGGCAGAACGTCTTGAATCAGAAAAAACAGAAAAATCTGTTGCTGCTGGCGGCAGTCCTTTGTGCGGCTGCCCTGGCAGTGATGACCGCAGTCCTTGCCTTCGGCGCCGGCAAAGGGACCGGACAGACAGAGTTTACCCCTCCTCCTTTTGACCCTTCTGCTGTGCAGGGGACGCCCGATGTACCGGATGGTCTGGGATGGGAGGAGCTGGATGCGCAGGCTTTTCAGGTCTCCGTCTGCGGTGCTGTCATCCTGGACGGGGACACGGCGGATATCTGGCTGACGAACCCGGCAGAAAATAGGGTCTGGTTAAAGCTGCGGGTGCTGGATGCGCAGGGAGATACGCTCGGAGAGACCGGGCTGATAAGACCCGGGGAATATGTGCAGTCCGTTACCCTTGATGCGCTGCCAGAGGACGGAGACGCCATCACACTGAAGCTGATGGCATATGAGCCGGAGACCTATTACTCAGGGGGAAGCGTATCCCTGAAAACGACAGTCACGATGGGAGGTGGGAAATGATGAAAAGGAAACGGACCGGGGCTTTGGGCATCGCCCTGCTTTTGTGCCTGCTTATGGCGCTCCCCTGTTCTGCGGCAGCGCTGACGGAAAGCAGAAAGGCCGAGATCGAGGTACGTGCGCGGTATATCCAGGAGTCAGACAGGTATACTGCCCCTGTGGAAAACGGGGGAGCGGCGGTCACGCTGGGGGACGGGAGCAGCGTGGCGGTCAGCGGCGTCACGGGGAACGAACTCCGTCTGGTGGTATATCCAATTCCGAAAACGGACGCGCAGGGCTTTCGCTGGTTTGAAAGCTGTATGGCAGCCTATGGGACAAATATTTATCCGATGGATATTTATTTCATCGATCAGGATGGGAACCGTGTGGAGGTCAGCCGGACGGTCACGGTCACAGTGGAGACGCTGGAAGCGTATGCGTCCCCGGTCATCTGCCACCTTTCCACGGAAGGCAATGTGACTGTGATGGACAGCAGCGTGGACGGAAAACGGATCACATTCCGGACGGACCATAACAGTTATTATGTGCTGGCGGAGAAGAAAGAGGAGCCCGGCAGCGAAACGGAGGAAACGGAGACTACCGGCAGCGAAACGGAGGAAACGGAAACGCCAGCCAGCGAAACGGAGGAAACCGAAACGCCAGCCAGCGAGACGGAGGAAACCGAAACACCCGGCAGCGAAACGGAGCGGACATCCGGCCCGGCGGCAGGCAATAGCACCCGTCCCGGAAAAACCGGCAGCGCAGGGAAGGCCAGTCCAAAGACCGGTGATGACTCCGATATATGGATGTGGATCGCCCTAATGTGTATTTCCGGCGCTGGCATAGCCGTAATACTGACAAGGCGCAAACGGAGAGCCTGAATACCAATACCCCGCCACTTGGGGCGGAAAGAATAAGCCAGATCATACCCCGCAGCTTGCTGCGGGGTATTTGACGTTCGGTATTGGAGAAAAAATCTCCAAATAAAGAAGCTTTGGTTGACGTTATGGCGGATATTCTATATAATGTACATGGAGGTGCATTGCCATGTTAATAAAAATTAATATAGAAAATTTCAAATCGTTTGATCAGGCAACGGAATTGACAATGATTTCGTCTAATAAAATACGCACAAATGCAGGACATCGCTTAAAGATTAAGAGTACACAGTTATTGAAATATGGCGTTGTTTATGGCGCTAATGCGTCAGGAAAAACAAATCTGACAGAATTTTTTCGCTTTTTTAAAGAGTGTGTGCGGACTGGGATACCTATGGACGCGGTTCAGATGTTTTGCAAGAATCGTGAAGAAAATAAGGACAGGAAAAGTAGCTTTGAAATTCAAATGACCGTAGGTGATAAGTTTTACGCATATGGGTTTTCCGCAATTTTAAGTAAAAGGAAGATTACCGAAGAATGGCTTTATGAGTTATATCAAAATGGAACGGCACGTTGCCTGTTTGAAAGAGAAGGAAATAAACGTCCGATATTAGATCCATCCATTACACTTACCAATACGGAAAGAAATAAGTTTGAGATTTACGCAGATGATTTCGAGGGTAATGAAAATTCCTTGTTCTTAACAGAAATGAACAGAGGTAAGAAATATACCAGTCGTACAAAACTTATGTTTTTTAGAGATGTATTTGATTGGATACAGAATCATATTTCCGTCATCACACCAAATATACCGTTGATCGATTTAGAATATTACTATGATGATGATTCTTTGAAGTTGATTAATCAGTTGATTGAAACATTTGATACCGGAATTAATCAGGTTAAGATTGAAGAAATTACATTGGATGAGTTGGAAAATGCTTTGCCGAAACCTGTTTTTGACAGGGTAATGAGTCATGTAAAAGGAAAACTTTCTGAACAGGATGAACCGTTTTTCCGTATGACTATGCGGTCAAATGAAAGCTTTTTCAATATTCAGGTGGAAGGGCATAATGAGCCAAAAGTGACAACGATCCGTTTGCATCATAGCAGATCATTTTTCGATTTTGGATTTGAAGAAGAATCTGATGGTACGAGACGCTTGTTTGATTTAATGGATATGCTGTTAAATAAGCGGGATGATGTGCTTTATGTTGTGGATGAGCTGGAAAGAAGCCTGCATCCAAAACTAACAGCAAGATTTTTGGAATTGTTTATGGAACTTCATAAAGAGGACAGGATGCAATTATTGTTTACAACACATGAGTCTGCGATTATGGATCAGTCTATTTTCCGAAGGGATGAGATTTGGTTTGTGGAGCGTGATGCGGAAAATGCGAGTACGCTTTATTCATTAGACCGTTTTAAAGAACGCTATGATAAGGTGTTGAGTAAGGCATATCTGGAAGGCAGATATGGTGCTATTCCAGTGTTTTCATCTTTTCATTTCAGAGAGGAGGAGTAAACATGGCGCCTGTCAGAAGTTATACAAATTGGAATAGCAGAGCAACCGACCAGGAGATGCAGCGAGAACCTTACCGGAAATATTTTTTTATCTGCGAGGGGGCAAATACAGAGACGTGGTATTTTAGAAAATTGATTGACATTAGAAAATCCTTAAATATTCATCCCCTTATTGATATAAGATTACTGGAGAAAACGGAAGGTGACAGAGATATTAGTTATCCGAGAAAGCTGATTCGCTTTGCGGAATCGCAAAAAGACAATCCGGAAATATCTTTTGATAAGGAACGGGACAAAATGATTATCTTATTTGATGCGGACATTTTCGAAAACAAAGTACAGGATTATGATGAAGTAATTGCGTTAGGAGAGAAAAACAATATCCTTGCAGTAAGTAATCCGTCATTCGAATTGTTTCTGCTTCTTCATTTTGATGGTGCGTATGAAAGTGATATTTTTCCAAATGAGAAAGCAATCATCAGGAATGAAAAGGACGGAAATCAAACATTTATCTATCAGTTATTGTTAGGTAAGACGAGAGTTAATTCCAAGAAGAATCCTCAGATTGGTGAACTGGCAAGGCGAGTTGAGACAGCAATTATACAGGAGAAAAAACTTAATGAGGATATTCATGATTGCAAAGGGAAGATTACTTGTAATATTGGAAAAGTAATTGAAACTATCCGTAATGATGATGGAGAATAACAAATAACGTAATAACTGATTTTGGTATTTTTGCAGACCTGGATAAAATTCTGGAAATAGAATGGGAGAACATATGTCACAGAAGCTTTACGAGAAGTTGAAAGAATACGGGGGATCGGATGCCTATCCGTTTCATATGCCGGGGCATAAGCGCAGACTGGGTGTACCGGGGGAGTGCCTGGATATTGATATAACAGAGATAGACGGATTTGACAATCTTCATCACGCCGAAGGGATATTGAAGGATGCGCAGGAGCGCGCGGCAAAACTGTATGGGAGTGAGGAGACATTTTATCTGGTCAACGGGAGCACGGCCGGTATTCTGGCGGCGATCTCCGCCTGTACATCATATGGCGGGAG
>CAJKKX010000083.1 GCA_905200565.1 uncultured Lachnospiraceae bacterium | reverse complement strand
GGAAAATTACACGCCAAACGACATACCGCCCGGAGCTGTACACGGCCAAAGGGCATCCAAAGACGGAAAACGCGATCATGAAGGAAGTGAACGCCTATGCAGCGGATTTTGAAAGGCGGGTGCATTCCGGACAGTACACGGACGGGGAGAACCTGACTTTTGAACGCTACTCCACAAAATACCTGTCGGAGTATGCCGAGATCTATCAGGCCCCGACTACGCTTGAGAGTACCCGCAGATATATAAAAATGTTTGTGCGTGACTTCGGCTACATGGCTTTATCTTCCCTGAATCCGCTGTTTTTGCAGGAATATGTAAATACTATGCAGGCAACGCCAAAGTCCCCGGATAAGCCAGATACGCCCTCACATAGCACTATAAAACGGCGTATGGCTGTATTATCTTCCATGCTCTCCCAGGCGGTACGCTGGAACCTTATTCAGTCAAATCCAATGGACAGAGTGCAGATAAAAAACAAATCTGCTTTAAAGCAGGAAAAACCGATGTGTTTTAACCAGCACCAGGCAGAAACATTTTTACACATCCTGGACAACCCTTTATATTACCAATACGGCAGCAGGACAAGGGCGGACAAATCAGGCAATGTATACAAAATTCAGGAATACCAGGCGGCGCACAAGATACAGAGCCAGCTAAAGTTATTCTTTTATTTCGCCATGTTTACCGGATGCAGGCGCGGGGAGCTGATCGCGCTCACCTGGGGCGATATTAATTTTGAGAAAGCCACGGTCAGCATCACAAAAAGCACATGCAGGGCGGGCGGGCAGGTGATAACCAAAGCCACAAAGACAAAAGGCTCCGTCAGGGTGATAACCGTCCCTGCTGCTGTCATGGCATTAACGCGCCAGTGGAGGGCAGAGCAGAAGCGTTACAGGCTTTCTATTGGCTCTCAGTGGCGCGGGGATGATTATATATTCATTCAGTGGAATGGTTCACAGATGGGGCTTGAAACGCCATACCAGGCATTTCACCGGATCCTAAAGAACTATAACATGCAGCAGGAAAGGGACGAAGAGAAGCTTCCGCTTATCCCGCTGCATGGTCTCAGGCATACGGCGGCGACGCTATTAATCAGCCAGGGTGTAGACATACGCACCATATCCGGCAGACTTGGACACGCTAGCACATCTACCACACTGAACGTATATGCGGAGTATCTGGATGAACTGGATAGAACCGCATCGGACAAATTAGAAAGTCTGTTGCTTGCTTCTTCACGGATTCGGTAGTCATTTGGTAGTCAAATTAGAAAAAGCCGCCCAAACGGACGGCTTAAATTTTGCCCGATAATAAGAAAAAACCTTGAAAATTCAAGGCTTTTCAAGAAGCTGATGACGGGACTCGGACCCGTGACCTCCTCACTACCAATGAGGTGCGCTACCACCTGTGCCACATCAGCCTGCATGTGATAAATCACCGCTACGATTAGAAATTTTACCATAAACATACTTGCTTGTCAATGCCTTTTTTCAACTTCTCAGCCCATTCCGGTCACAATGCGAAGCAGATATTCCAGAAAAATATTCATGTTGTACAGCCATTCTAAAACCACGCTTTGATGAATCATCATGAGCAGCTTCTGCCCCGTATCCGTATTTCCAAATACCGTAATGACAAGAAACGCGACCCACACGATCAAAAGCCCCTGCCCGGCTCCAAGAATCAGTCCCAGCGTCTGATTGATAGGATGTAAAACCGGAAGCCTTGAGAGATTATCCAGCGTAAGTACCGTCATCCGCAGAAGTAGATTTACCAGAAGCAGCGTAATCACAAACGTAAGGATATTTAAAATCAGGCTTGCCATATAAGCGGCAAGATACTCCGAAAAATCAGTAATTTCCAGCCCCTGATAGCTGTCGTCATTGTTCTGATTGACAAGCTGCTTTTTCAGAACCTCCGGCAATCCCAGTCCTTCAATAAATTTCTTCTGTTCAAGCCTGGTATCCTCTTTCTCTCCGTCTTTCTCCATAAATGTCTTGCGGCAGCTTTCCTCTATCACCCCGTAAACCGGCGTATGCTCCTTTAAAAAGTCGCTGATATACGGCGTCGCAAAATAAACCAGAATTGCCGATGCCAGAAAAAAGAACATATGAGCAAACACCCTGACAAATCCTTTTTTCCATCCATGAAAGGCAAACGCCGCCAAAATCAGTAATACCACTCCTGTCAGTATATTCATTCCGTCACCCTATCTCAATCTTATTGTAGAAACATAACCCCTGGAAAACACCATATATTTCCGGAAACCACTCACCCTTATAATATCTTCGATGGCCTTATCGTAAGAACCGGAAAACTTCTTCCTTCCTCCCGTATTGTAAATCTCAAACTCTTTCTCATTAAACAGAATCAGATCATCTCCGCCAAACTTCACCTTTTTATAATCCAGATCAAAATACGTTTTCATAATCTGCTTTCCCGTTCGGTTATAAAGCTGCGCCTTGTATTTATGTTTTTCCTTATCGCTCCTGAAAATAAATCCGAAATAATCTCCATCATGGAAAACACTTAAAATCTCCTCGTCAAATTCCACTTTCTTCTTCTGTTCGGGAACCTGTTTCCCCTGAAAAAGGCTGAAACCATTGCTTAGAAATGCTACCGAAGTCTCCCTGTCAATAAAATACGTCTCCGGAGCCACGACATTTTCATACGTTTCGGAAGCCACCAGGTTATTGATTTCTGCCTGCCCTACAGAATCAAAATCATAAAAACATATCTTTGTATTCATAATTCCCTGCGTCACACGCAGATAAGATACCATAATTTTCATTCCATCCGGCGACAGGGCAATATCCAGCGGATAACCGGAATCTCCAAGAGAAGTCCTGTTCTTCGCAATCTCATTTCCCTGCGTATCGTAAAAGTTAATCCAGGTCACATCTCCGTCGCTCAGAACCGCCGCCACAACCCCCTGATTTGCCACACAAACCTTTTCAATCGGAAGGGAAGTCTGAAACTGTCCCAGCGTTCCGCTTTCATCAAAAACATAAACCTGCGTCCCCTTCTTATCCGCAAGAACCGCTGTCGTCCCGCTTATGTCGATCATCGGGCTCTGCATACTAAACGTACTGTTCCACAGCACGGTTTCTTCATCCGACATGCAGGTCACTCCGTCTGAACTGTATTTCAGAAGATTATCTCCCAGTTCTGCATAGACGGTTCCGCTAATATCCGTCCGCTTTTCTTCCCTTAGGACTGAATAAGTCGTTCCGACATGAAGATAAAGAAAAAGCATACCTGCGATGCTCAAAAGGCAGACGGCGCCGATCACCAGCAGTCGATGCCTTCTGACCGATCTGCGGCGCATTCCGAGCCTTGCCCAGAATTTCTCCTGCTGCCCGTCCAATACTTCCGGCGTCTCCGCCGTCTCCAGGTTTTCGCGATCCTCTTCTTCAATTTCTTCCTTTATTTTTCTGAATTTTTGAACCTTCTTTTTTAAAAATGACATCATTCTCTTATCTTTCCGCAGGATATTCCCGCTCACTGTTCTTATGTTTGCGGTAATATCATAACACAAATTACCCTGCAAGCTCAAGTCCGCAAATTGGATTTGAACATGCAGGGTCCGGCCGTGTCCATAACATCTATGGAAGTTTTATTTTCTGTCCCGGCAAAATGTGGTTTGGATTATCAATTCCATTAAATGCACAGATTTCTTCCATTTTTTCATCCGTTCCATAATACATCCGGCAGATGTCCGCCAGTGTATCCCCCTCCTTTACCGTATAGAACGCCTGCTGTGACCGTGTCTGGGAAGAGGACGCCTGCTCCACGCCATTTTCCATCGCTGCCGCATTCCCATCTGATGGAACAGTTTCTGTCTGCGGGCTTTCCGTCACCGGTTCTGTTTCCTTTGTCTCTTCCTGAGCCGTCTCCGGCTCTTCCGTACTCTCTGTCTCCTTTTCCTCCGTCATTCTCTTCCATTCTTCCTCAACAAGCGCATTTGCCGCAAGCGCGTCCTCCGTCGTCTGCGCCATATCAGAAATGGCCTGTTCCATACGTTTCATTTTGTCATAATTGCCGACCACCGTAACGCCAAGAACCAGTATCGTAAGCGCCAGAAACGTACTTGCCGCATAAAGAAACCGGGGATTTTTCGCCTGCTTTACAGGTTCCTGTTCCTTCGTCTTTTCCTCCTGCCTGTCCTTCTTTTTCTCCGAAAGCCTTCGGAAATTCCTGATTGCCTTATCCGCTACCTTCTCTTCCTTTTCCACGGATTTTCCTTCATTTTTAGCGATCATGTACTCCTGCATGGATTGATTTTTTTCATAATATATATAATATCCATCCATTCTTTTCAGAGTACCATTTTCTTCTGCAAAAACCACATCCTCCTTTTCTGCCAGCTCATGAAGTATCAGTACCGTATCTTCTCTGTCAAAATGTGTTTTAAAAATGTGATTCATACTCTGATCCGGAACGAATGGAGCCTCTGACACCTGCATCGCCCATCCCAGAATGTCGCTCTGTGCAAAATACTCTCCAGCGTCCCGGTAAACTTCCTCCCAGACCTCTTCACTGAAATCAAGATGATTCACCTTAATCGCTCCGTGAATAAAAATGTACTTGCTTCCATCCTTCTCCCAGGTCTCTCCCAGCAGCACAGCCGCCTCTGCCTGATGAAGATAAGTAACTACATAGTCTTCCAGGTAAACCCTTTTTCCTTTTCCGACCTCTCCAATCTGGCGTACATTTTTCGGTGCTTTCTTCTCATCGTTTTCCGTCCCGTCTTTTCCCTTATAGACCATCTCAATCATTCTTTGCACACTCCTTTATGACCAGTCTGCACTGTCTTCCCTGCTTCCAGTGCTGACTTATCATAGCATATCCGTTCTGCGGATTTTATCAATCCGTGGGGGAATTTTCCTTAGATTTTCGACGCGTTTCCCCATGCTTCCTATGAATACTTCCACAAAAACCGGGATAGACTTTAGAAAACATTAGAAGGGACAAGATCATGTTTGGTTTTGAAGAAAAAATTTATTATATAGACTCAAAAAGAGAAGACGCCGGTCTACAGGTGAGCAGCCGCCTTTCCTCCCTGCTGCGCCGGTGTCCGCAAACCGCCGCCAGCGTTCCTGTCTTTCTCTGCATCGGAAGCGACCGTGTGACTGGGGACAGTCTGGGGCCGATCATCGGTTCTGAACTAAAAAGAGCATTCCATGACAATATCCCCGTCTATGGAACGCTCGAAATGCCTGTTCATGCTTTAAATTTAAGCCCTGTCCTGCATGCCATCAAAGCGCATCACAAAAATAATATTCTGATCGCTATCGACGCTTCCCTCGGCATTCCTGAACATCAGGGCTACATCACTCTCGGAAAAGGCAGCCTGACTCCGGGAGCTGGCGTACGTAAAGAACTGGAAAGCGTCGGAGACGTGTTTATCACAGGTATCGTAGGGCCTTCCGGACGCTTTTCCCATCTGACGCTCCAGACCACCAGACTTTCGGCCGTCATGCCCGTGGCCCGGCAGATTTCGGCCGGAATCCTTCACATGCTATCCTAAATATGCCTTAATTTTTTTATAAATACCCTCGGCATCCAGGCCGTATTTATGAAGAAGCTGGACTGCCGGTCCGGACTCTCCGAATACATCATTCATTCCGATTTTTAACACACGCGCAGGCGCTTTTTCACAAAGGCAGTCGCACACTGCGCTTCCCAGCCCCCCGATCACGGAATGCTCTTCCACCGTAACGATTTTTCCCGTTTCCTTTGCCGCTTCCACAATCAGTTCCTCATCCAGAGGCTTAATGGTGTGGATGTTGATCACTTTTGCCTGTATTCCATCGGCTGCCAGCATCTTTGCAGCTTTCAAAGATTCTGCCACCGGAAGCCCTGTCGCCACGATAGCCACATCTTTTCCTTCCCGTAATACAGCGCCCTTGCCCAGTTCAAATTTATAATCGGGACGGTCATTGATCACAGGAACGGCCAGACGCCCAAACCGGAGATATACCGGACCCTCATAGGCTGCTGCCGCTTTTGTCGCTTCCTCTGCCTCTATGGCATCCGAAGGATTGATAATCATCATTTCCGGAATCGTGCGCATCAGGGCGATATCCTCATTGCACTGATGTGTCGGTCCGTCCTCGCCTACGGAAATTCCCGCATGTGTCGCTCCGATTTTTACATTCAGATGGGGATACCCAATGGAATTTCTGATCTGCTCAAAAGCACGTTCCGCCGCAAACATGGCAAAAGAACTTGCAAACGGGATCTTTCCCGTAGCCGCCAGCCCCGCCGCGATTCCCATCATATTTTCCTCTGCGATACCACAGTTGATATGACGCTCCGGAAACGCTTTTTTAAATACGCCTGTCTTTGTCGCCGCCGCAAGATCTGCATCCAGAACCACGATCCGCTCATCTTTTTTTCCAAGCTCGACCAGAGCTTTTCCATATCCCTCTCTTGTCGCTATCTTCTTTACTTCTGACATAATGCTTCACCTGCTTTCTCTAATTCTGCCATAGCCGCCGCATACTGTTCGTCATTCGGCGCCACCCCGTGCCAGGAAGCCTGATTCTCCATAAAAGAAACTCCTTTTCCTTTGACGGTCTTTAAAAGAATAGCCGTCGGCATTCCCTGTACACCGCGCGCTTCCTCAAAAGCCGCCCTTAGCTGTTCCATATCATTTCCATCTGCTACATTGATTACATGAAAATTAAATGCCTCAAATTTTTTGTCTATCGGATAGGGTGAACAAACCTCTGCAATATCGCCGTCAATCTGAAGGCCGTTATTATCTACGATTACGACCAGATTATCCAACGATCTGGCTCCGGCGAACATTGCCGCCTCCCAAACCTGACCTTCCTGAATCTCTCCATCGCCAAGCAGCGTATAAACCCGATAGGTATCTCCGCTCATCTTTGCGGAAAGAGCCATTCCCACGGCTGTAGAAATACCCTGTCCCAGAGAACCGCTGGACATATCCACACCCGGCGTTCTCTTCATGTCCGGATGTCCCTGCAAATAGGAACCTACATGACGCAGCGTAATTAAATCTTCCACCGGAAAATATCCTCTGCGTGCAAGAGCTGCATAAAGGCCAGGCGCCGTATGTCCTTTTGAAAGTACAAAACGATCCCTGTCCGGTTTCTGAGGATCTTTCGGGTCAATGTTCATCTCTTCAAAATATAAATAAGTAAACACGTCTGCGGCTGACAGAGATCCGCCCGGATGTCCGGCTTTGGCACTGTATACAGATGTTATAATATCTTTGCGTATCTCATTGGCCATTATCTGAAGCTCAAGTTTGTTCATGGTCTTTCTCCTTTAATCCTTCATTTCTTTCCTTAATGCTCTTCGAGTAGAAACCTGCAACCATGATTATACTCTATTTCTCCGTTTTTGAAAATAGGAAAATGCAAACAGGAAAACTTTTATATGTGCAGATTTTTTTCACTTTCATACAAAAAATGCAAAATTTCGTACTTGATTAAAAAGAGGCAATGTATTATAACTATAGAAAAAGTTTCACAATTTCCAACGAAAGAATCGAGGACAAACTATGAGCACAATGAATCTGACACTGTTAACCGATTTCTATGAGCTTACCATGATGCAGGGCTATTTTAAAAGCCAGGCTGCGGAAACGGTAATTTTTGACGCATTCTACCGCCAAAATCCAAATGGCGGCGGTTATGCGATTGCAGCAGGTCTGGAACAGGTCATTGACTATATTAAAAATCTTCATTTTTCGCGTTCTCCTCCTCTTTTTCTTCCGGTATCGGATTCTCTTTTAAACATTGCATGCGTTTCTCCATCTCCTGGATCTGTCTGTGCATTCTTATGTTATCTGCCTGCAGTTCTCTGATATCATTTGAAATCGGATCCGGCAGATGCACCTGATCCATATCGAGTCTCGGTATCTTCTCATCATTCATCTTAACCACTCTGCCCGGCACACCTACAACTGTACAATTCGGCGGTACTTCTTCCAGTACTACCGATCCCGCTCCAATCTTGGAATTTTCTCCGATGGTAAATGAACCAAGAACTTTTGCTCCTGCACTCACCATAACGTTATCTCTCAGGGTCGGATGTCTCTTGCCTTGTTCTTTTCCGGTTCCTCCAAGTGTGACTCCTTGATACAAAGTAATATTATCTCCCAGTTCCGCAGTCTCTCCGATGATCACTCCGCTTCCGTGGTCGATAAATAATCCTTTTCCTATTGTTGCCCCCGGATGGATCTCGATTCCGGTCTTTCTTACTGCCCGTTGCGATACCCATCTGGCAAGAAAATAATGTTTCTTCAGATAGAGCTTATGTGCGATTCTGTAATGAAGAATTGCTTTGAAACTAGAATACAGGAATACTTCCATATTCGACTTGATCGCAGGATCCCGTTCCCGTATCACCTGAATT
>CAJKKX010000082.1 GCA_905200565.1 uncultured Lachnospiraceae bacterium | reverse complement strand
AAAATCCTTTGCCGTCGGCGTGCGTATCGAACATCCGCAGGCCATGATTGACGCCTCACAGTACGGATGCGAAAGGGGAAAATATCTTCCGGCGGCAGATTACAAATTGACCAGGAAACTGGAAAACCAAAGAGGCGTCTATTCCTTTTGTATGTGTCCCGGCGGATACGTGGTAAATGCCTCATCGGAGGCGGGACGGATGGCCGTAAACGGCATGAGTTATCACGACAGAAGCGGTGCGAATGCCAACAGCGCCATGGTGGTGACGGTCAATCCTTCCGATTATGGGGACAAAGATGTTCTGGCAGGCATGTATTTTCAGCGAAAACTTGAAGAAGCCGCCTTTCGTGCCGGAAACGGAAAAGTCCCGGTACAGCTTCTCGGTGATTTTTGTCAGGGGACAGCCAGTACTTCTCCTGGAGATGTCGAGCCGAACATCCGGGGCGGTTATACATTTTCTGATTTGAAGCCGTGTTTTCCAAAAGAACTGTATGACTCTTTGAAGAGCGGGATTCTGGAATGCGGGCAGATCATCCGTGGGTTTGACCGCCAGGATGCGGTTCTCTCCGGTGTGGAAAGCCGCACTTCCTCACCGGTAAAAATTCCGCGAAACGAAACGATGCAGAGCAGCATCCGGGGAATTTATCCCTGCGGCGAAGGGTCCGGATACGCCGGGGGAATCACCACGGCGGCTATGGACGGGTTAAAAGTGGCAGAAGAAATCATAAGGGAATACCGGAATCGTTAGAAATTTTCATGGATTTTTGTATCGTAACTGTGAAGGTACTGAACAGTTACGAAAAATTTAAGATTAATCCGGTATACAAGATTCTGTTTTTATGCTAGAATAAACTGTATTTATTATGTAATATCTGTGCTTTTTCGGGAGAGAGTCTAAAAGATACAGTTATGCGTGAAAATTTAACAATGAAAGAGCTGCCAACAGCAGACAAACCCTATGAGAAATGTATCAATTGCGGCGCAAAAATGCTGACCGATGCAGAACTTTTAAGCGTGATCCTGCGGACAGGCGCCAGAGGGGTGTCGGCGCTGGAGCTGGCAAAAAACGTTCTGAACCTTTCCTGCGGTGGATACGGGATTCTGGGCCTTCATAGATTGACCCTTCCTGAACTGATGCAGATTCACGGCATAGGAAAGGTCAAAGCCATTCAGATTCAGTGTATTCTGGAATTGTCCAGAAGGCTCTCCAAGAAAAAAGCAGAGGAAACGCTTCATTTTCATGAGCCTTATACGATTGCCGCATATTATATGGAAGATTTCAGGCACAGCGATCAGGAGCAGATGATCCTTATGATGCTGAATACGAAAAACCATCTTCTGGGAGATCAGGTCATATCCAAAGGAACGGCAAACGCTTCTGTCATTTCGCCGCGTGAGATTTTTCTTCAGGCGCTGCATTATCATGCCGTGTCGATTGTATTGATCCATAATCATCCCAGCGGAGATCCAACGCCCAGCAGGGACGACCTGGTTTTTACGAAAAGAGTGCGGGAGGCAGGCGCCTTACTCGGCATTGAATTATTGGATCATATCATCATAGGGGACAGAAAATATATGAGTTTCCGGGAGAGTGAAATTCTGGAAGCCTGAATAGAGGGATATCTATGCTGTTTCGGAAAATCTGCGGAGTGGATCTGGGAACAGATACCATCAGAATCTGCGATAAAAATGAAAAAAAGTATGTATGTGAAAAAAATATGATTGCCATTCGGAACAAAGAACAGGTGATTGCCATCGGGCAAAAGGCTTTCGAAATCTACGAAAAAGCTCCGGCGAACGTGATGGCAGACGGGCTTATGCAGCGGGGAGCCATTGCGGACGTCAAAAATCTGGGAATCGTTCTTACCTGTCTGCTGAAACGTTATGCGAATCCGGCGTCCAGACATCCGGATATTATGATGACGGTTCCTGTGGGGATCAGTGAGCTGGAACGCATGGCGTATTATCAGCTTTTGACAGAAGGCATTCGAACAAAGAGAGTGGCGCTGATTGAGAATGGTCTGGCCGACGCCGCGGGCATTGGGATGCCAGTGCTTCACCCCATGGGAAATATGGTAGTCAATATTGGCGCGGCCACAACAGATATCAGCGTCATATCTGCCGGGAAAATTATTGTGGGGAAACGCCTCGACGTCGGAGGAAACCAGTTTGATGAAGAGATTCGAAGCATTGTCAGACGGCGTTATGGCCTGAATATTGGACACAAGACATCCGAAATTCTAAAAAACAATCTTGCTTATGTACTTCAGGGCGTTACCGCACAGATGAAAATATTCGGCATCCATGCGGTAACAGGGCTTCCGGCTGCGTCTGTGGTTTCGTCGGAAGATATCAATGAAGCGCTTGCCGACGCATTGTTTGAACTTGCCGATGCAGTAAAATCCATCCTGGAACGGACGCCTCCTCAGTTGGCGGCGGATATCCATAAAAACGGCGTATATCTGACGGGGGGCGTTTCACAGATTCCGAACCTGGACAAATACATAAGCCGTCATCTGGAAGTTACGGCCTATCAGGTTCCGGAACCCGTGTTCTCCACAGTCCGGGGACTGGTTCGGATCATGAATGATCCGGAACTCAGAAAGCTCTCCTTCTCTGTGAAGGATTTATAATGATTATGCTTGGATAAAAGAGGATATGCCATGAAGAAAAAATTTAACGGTTCATTAAAAAGTAAATATATTCTGGTCATTGTCACAGTTCTTTGCCTGGCCATGATCGTACTGAGCTTTACGACGGATGCGGCGCTGGAACCGCTGCGCTATGCGGCAGGGTATGTAATTACACCGGTACAAAACGGATTGAATGAAGTGGGAAACTGGATTTCGGATAAGGGAGTATACTTTCAGGATTCCACAGATCTGGTCGCAGAGAATAAAGATTTGAAAGAGAAGGTCGATGCTCTTACCGCAGAAAACAGTCAGCTCTTACAGGATAAAGAAGAGTTGGACAGGCTTCGTACCCTGTACGAGCTGGATCAGCAGTATGAAGAATATGAAAAAATCGGAGCCAGGATCATTGCGAAAGATACTGGAAACTGGTTCAGTGTATTCACGATTGACAAAGGGTATAATGATGGGATTCTGGTCGATCAAAATGTCATCACCGAAGGAGGACTTGTAGGAATCGTGACAGAAACCGGGCCGAACTGGGCTACGGTACGTTCCATCATCGATGACTACAGCAATGTGAGCGCCACGGTCACTTCCACATCCGACAACTGCATTATCGCCGGAGATCTGCGTTTGATCGATGAGGGGAAAATCCATCTTGTAAAACTGACCGATACGGCGGATAAGGTCTCCGTGGGAGATAAGATCGTTACTTCCGATGTCAGCGACCGTTTCCTGCCGGGTATTCTGATCGGTTACATCAGTGAAATCGGCATGGATTCGAATAATCTTACGAAATCGGGAACGATTACTCCTGTCGTGGATTTCCGGCATCTTCATGAAGTGCTTGTAATCAAGCAGCTAAAGGAAATTGATGATGCGAAAGTATCCCTGGATGCTCAGCAGGAAACAGAAAATACAGCGACTCCGGATACTTCGCAGAGCGAGCCGGAGAATGAAACACAGTCGGAAACATCCACAGAAAATTAAAAGATTGGAGGCGGTAATTTGAAGCGGAGAATCGTAATGTTTTTACTTGTATTTGCAGTATTTTTCCTGCAATCCACCATATTCCAGACACTGTCGATTGCTTCCATCACGCCGAATCTCATGTTGGTGCTTACCGTTTCTTTTGCGTTAATGCGCGGAAAGAAAGAGGGCATGTTTGTGGGATTTCTAAGTGGATTTCTCACAGATCTGTTTTTTGGCAGCGGATTGGGCTTTTATACGCTGATTTATACCTATATTGGATTCTTTAATGGATTTTGCTGCCGCATTTTTTACGATGATGATATTAAGATGCCCATTCTTCTGGTTGTCGGCAGCGACCTGGCATTTAATCTTCTGGTGTATTGTTTCCGGTTTTTGCTGCGCGGAAGAACGGAGTTTTTCTTTTATCTGGGACGCATCATGATACCGGAGATCATTTATACTGTAATTTTAACGATACTTTGCTATCGTCTGCTGCTGAGACTGAACCGTAAACTGGAAAAGGCAGAACAAAGGAGTGTAGATAGTTTTGTTTAAATTGATTAAAGAGAAATTTTCAAAGGCAGGGAAATCGCGGGGAATGATTCTCGTTATTGTATTTATTCTTCTTGCCTTTGTGTTAATACAGAGGCTTTTTCAGCTTCAGATTGTCAATGGTGAAAGTTACCTGACAGATTTTACCATGCAGATCAAAAAAGAAAAAAATCTTCGAAGTACCAGGGGTGAAATTTATGACCGGAACGGCTATCCGCTTGCATATAATAAACTGGTTTATTCTGTGACTTTTGAGGACAATGGAAGCTACTCAGGAACGCGGGAGAGAAATCTGGCCCTAAACAGCAGCATGTATGGACTTCTGCGCGTGATTGAGGATAATGGAAACAGCATTCTCACCGATTTTGGGATTCATCTGGATAAGAACAATAACTATGAATTTACCCGTACCGGGGTAAGTCTGATGCGTTTTAAAGCCGATATTTACGGTGAGGCATACATTGATGATATGAGCGAAGAGCAAAAAGAAGCGACGGCTGACCAGATGATTGCCGACATGTGCGACGGAAAAATGTATGGTATCCTGGATTCGGACTATACAGATGAAGAACTGGAAAGCGCCGGGCTTCCGAAGCAATCAGAAATGAGCAAGGACACCATCCTGAAAATGGCGATTATGCGAAGCAAGGTGGCGGCTAACAGTTATCAGAAATACATGGCGACTACAATTGCAAAAGACATCAATGAAGAGACGATGGCAATTATCATGGAAAATAAAGACGTCTATGAAGGTGTGGACGTGGTGGAAGACGCTATCCGTGTTTATAATGACAGCCTGTATTTCGCCCCTTTGATTGGCTATACCGGACAGATTTCCCAGGAAGAGCTGGAGGAATATAATGCGGACAATACCATCTATAAGGCTACGGATATTGTAGGAAAGTCGGGACTGGAAAAGTCCTTTGAATCCCAGCTCCAGGGTGTTGACGGTTCGGAGACTGTATATGTGGACAATCTTGGAAAGGTTCTGATGAAGGATTCAGAAGTTGCTCCGCAGGCAGGAAATAATATTTATCTGACCATTGACAGAGATCTTCAGATTGCTGCTTATAATATTCTGGAGCAGTATATCGCAGGTATCGTTTATGCGAATATGATTGATGAAAAAGAATTTCATACGGAATGGGCAAATTCCAGTGATGAAATCCGTATCCCGGTATATGCCGCTTATTATGCCCTGTTTGAGAATAACGTGCTGGATTCCAGACATCTGGCTTCTGATGACGCCACGGAAAATGAAAAACGCGTGTACCAGGCATTTCTCGCAAAGCAGGAGGCTGTATTTTCTACGATCCGGGAACAGCTCACCACTGCGGACCCCCTGCCGTATAATGCTTATGAGGAAAATCCGGAGGATGAGCAGTGGCAGGTCTATATGTCCTATATCGTCAACAATCTGCTGACGCAGGATACCGGAGTTCTGGATGCTGACAAAGTGGATAAAAACGATGAAGTTTATAAGGCATGGACAAAAGACGAATCCATCAGTATGCAGGAGTATCTGGATTATGCGATTGCAGAAGGATGGCTGGATGTGACAAAGCTTAACATTGAGAGCGACTATCTTGATACGGCGGAAATTAACAGCGCCCTGGCGGATTATATTGAGGAGAAGCTTTCTAAAGACGATGTTTTCACCCGTCAAATCTACAAATATATGATTATGGAGGGGAGTCTGAGCGGCGCCGATGTCTGTTTACTGCTTTATGACCAGGGAATTCTGGAACAGGACGATGAGGATTATGGACTTCTCGCTTCTGGTTCCATGAGCGCCTATGATTTTATCAGAGCCAAGATTCTGAATCTGGAGATTACGCCGGGACAGCTTGCGCTGGAACCGTGTTCTGGTTCCGTCGTCATCACGGACCCGGACAGCGGAGACACTCTCGCATGTGTAACCTATCCCGGATATGACAATAACCGTCTGGCAAATGATATGGATTCTGATTATTACAATAAGCTGAATACCGATTTGTCCAGTCCTTTCTATAACAAAGCCACGCAGGAACAGACGGCTCCGGGTTCCACCTTTAAACTGATTTCCGCAACCGCCGGCTATCAGGAGGGAGTCATCGGATTGTATGATACGATCAACTGTACCGGTCAGTTTGACCTGGTTGAGGAAAACCCGGTCATTAACTGCTGGATTTATTCCCCATCATTGAAAGGAGGCTCGCACGGCCCTCTGTCAATGGCGGGCGCTATCACAGAATCCTGTAATTACTATTTTAATACGGTGGGGTATCTTCTTGGAAAAACCGGAGATGACGAGGACAGCTACAGCGATGCTCTCGGTATGGAGAAGCTGACGAAATATGTGAAGATGTATGGATTTGATGCAAAATCAGGTCTTGAGATCGACGAGGTCGCACCGCATATTGCAACCGCAGACCCTACCCGTTCCGCTATGGGACAGTCTGACCATGCGTATACCACTTCGCAGCTTGCCAGGTATGTGACAACGCTGGCGAACAGCGGAACCTGTTACGATCTGACGCTTCTCCAGAAAGTAACGGATTCTTCCGGAAATACTCTGGACGAACCGGAGCCTTCCGTACACAGCCGGGTAGATCTGCCGCAGGAGCTGTGGGACACCATGCACCAGGGAATGAACGGTGTAGCGAATAATAGTACGGTATTAAAGGAAATGAAAACTGAATATCACTTTGATATGGCAGGAAAAACGGGTACGGCGCAGCAGAGGGATGATAAAGCAAATCATGCTTTGTTTATTGGTTACGCACCGTATGAAAACCCGGAAATGGCAATCGCCGTGCGTATTACGAACGGTTACACGTCAAAGAACGCCGCTCTTGTTGCAAGAGATATTATCAAATACCGTTTTAACCTGGAAGAAAAGAATAAACTGATTACAGGAAGCGCAACGATCGTAGGCGATGATAATACGCAGCAGGATTAAAAAAGTGGGAGGCATACAGTATGAACCGAAATACGGTAATCATTAAGAGCAACAAATATGGACTTGTCGTCATACTGGATGATAAAATTCCTTTTGAGGAATTACTGTTAGACATTGCAGATAAATTTAAAGAATCCGCGAATTTCTTTAAGAACGCGAAAATGGCGGTCAGTTTCCGTGGACGGGTGCTGACCAAACCACAGGAAAAGATGGTGATGGATGCCATCGTAAGCAATTCCGGTATTCATATCCTCTGTATCGTGGACGAGACGCCAGAACACGAAGAATACTATCGTCAGGCAGTCGAACTGGCACAGGAAGAGAAGCAGGAGCACGACGGAATGTTTCACAGAGGGACGCTCCGTGCCGGGCAGGTGCTGGAGACGGAGCACAGTGTCGTTATTCTCGGTGATGTAAATCCGGGAGCAAACGTTGTTTCCAAAGGAAACATTATCGTGCTCGGCGCCTGCCGTGGAAATGTATATGCCGGAGCGAGCGGAGACAGGGACTGCATCGTAGCAGCCCTGGTCATGAAGCCCATTCAGGTGCGCATTGCAGATAAAATCGCGCGGAGCGCGATCGTCAAACGTGTGGATACATGCGAATACAGCATCGATCCCAGAATCGCATACATAAAAGACAACCACATTTATGTAAAACCTTTTTCCAGGGATACCCTAAACGACATTTCCGGAGAGGAAGAGAACACGAAGGAAGAGTGACCATGAAGTTATGGAAATGATGAAAGGCAGCCATCATGCTGCTGATTTAGGAGGATGGAAAGATGAGTGAAGTAATCGTAGTAACATCCGGCAAGGGCGGTGTCGGAAAAACGACCGCCACAGCGAATATTGGTACAGGACTGGCAAAGCTGAATAAAAAGGTCGTCATGATTGATACGGATATCGGGCTTCGAAATCTGGATGTTGTCATGGGACTGGAAAACAGAATTGTCTACAATCTGGTAGATGTTATTGAAGGAAACTGCCGGAAAAAGCAGGCTTTGATCCGGGACAAGCGTTTTCCGAACCTTTATCTGCTGCCTTCGGCTCAGACCCGGGATAAAACGGCTGTCACGCCGGAGCAGATGAAGAAACTGACAGACGAGCTTCGTGAGCATTTTGATTATATTCTTCTGGACTGTCCGGCAGGAATTGAACAGGGATTTAAGAATGCCATTGCCGGGGCGGACAGAGCTATCGTAGTGACGACCCCGGAGGTTTCAGCCATTCGTGACGCTGACCGCATTATAGGTCTTTTAGAGTCGAACGAAATCAAAAGGATTGAGCTTTTAGTCAATCGTCTCCGCATGGATATGATACG
>CAJKKX010000081.1 GCA_905200565.1 uncultured Lachnospiraceae bacterium | reverse complement strand
AAAAGGCAGGGGCCGGCAAGAAAGTATCTTATAAAAAGAAATAATAAAAGCGAAGAGGGCAGCTCCATAAAAAAGGGAGCCGCCCTCTTTACTGTAAGATTCAGGATAGTTTTTTGAATAGACGTCCCAGGACGATACATGAGGCGGCAGATAAAATGATTTCCGCTGTAAGCTGCGCATAGGCGAGGCCATAGAGAGGAAAAAAGTAATTTAGAAGGTAGAGCGCCGGGATTTCCAAAACGATTTTGCGGAGCAGGGCAAAGATCAGAGCCTGTTTTCCAAGACCGCAGGCCTGGAATACGCCTACGGCAAGAAAGTCTATACAGAGGAAAGGCAGCCCCAGGCAAAGGCCGTGAAGAAATCTGGTTCCGTAAGCCACGATGTCCGGATTTTCCATAAAAAGCGACGTCAGCGTACCCGCACCGAAATAATATCCCACAGTTACAACGAGCATGAAAGCAAGCGTAATCTTTTCCGCAAAAAAGATACATTTTTTCATGCGCGTAATGTTTCCGCTGGCATAGTTATAGCTTACCAGCGGCATAATCCCCTGCGATAGTCCCAGGGCGACATAGAGAGGCACCATATTGATCTTCTGTACAATGCCCATCGCAGCGACCGCATCGGAACCGTAGGAGGAGGTAAAATTATTCAGTACCGTCATGCCGGTTACGTTCAAAAGATTCTGGATGGAAGCCGGGATTCCCACGCCGAAGATACCAAAAAGAAGCGGACGGCGAATGCGGCACATGGAAGGGCGGATGCACACGAAGGTATGTCCACGCTTCAAAAATAGCAGTACCAAAAAATAGGCGCACGCCGCACAGTTGGAGAGGAAGGTGGCAAGACCTGCGCCCGCCGCTCCCATGTTCAGCCCCCAGGGAAGAATAAAGATGGGATCGAGGACAATGTTTAAAAGACATCCGCTCATGGTGCCAATGCTGGCATGAAGGGAACTGCCTTCCGAACGCACCAGATAAGCCAGGACAACATTCAGAATAGCGGGAACCGCACCGCAGGTCACGGTCCATTTCAGATATTCACCTGTCGCCAAAGCAGTCTCACTGTCCGCACCCAGTATATGCAGAAGCGGTGTGCAAAAAAAGGTGAAAAGCAGTGAAAACAGGATGCCGCAGGCGAGGGAGCAGTAAAATCCGAAAGAAGAGCTGCGGGAAACCGTATCGTAATCCTTTCTTCCCAGCGCACGGCTCATCATGCTGGACGCCCCGATTCCGAACAGATTGTTTATGGCATTAAAAGCAAGCAGCACTGGTGCGGCCAGGGCTACGGCAGCGTTTTGGATTGGGTCATTGATCATACCCACAAAATAAGTGTCGGCCAGATTATAGATGACCATCACCAGGGAGCTGATAATCGTCGGAATAGCCAGTGTCATGACTGCTTTTGGGATGGGCATTTCTTCAAATAACTGCATTTTCTTTGAATCTTCCATGTTATAAAACCTCTTTTCCTTTATTGTTCCACAGTATAACATAGTTTCCCGGAAAAATCGACCGGAAAAGCGGCGGCAGGTATCCCAAATGCGGAATCCTTGCATGATATTCAGAAGGATTGTAAGAAGAAATGATTGTAAAATAAAGTAAGAAGTGTTAGACTAAAGATACAGTTGATTTAGAGAAAACGGGGATTTGGCAATGAAATCCGGTAAAAGATTCAGGGAGGAAAGAATGAAAAACAGAAGAGAGAAAATAAAAAAAATAAAGCAGGCGATTCCTGTTGCTGTCGCTTTGCTGATGGGCGTGATTATTGGATGTGCGCTCGCATCTTACACAAGCCGGACAGCTTCATCAGGAAAGTCGGAGGGGTATCTGATTTTCAGGGAGATATTTTTACTGGTGATGATATGGATCTCCCTCTTTTTGCAGATTGTGATTCATGAAGCAGGACATCTTGTGTTCGGGCTTCTGACAGGTTATCAGTTCTCTTCCTTCCGCATTGGCAGATTTATGTGGATCAAACGGGATGGGAAGATTCATTTTTCCAGGTATTCTCTCGCGGGAACGGGAGGACAATGCCTGCTGATACCGCCGGATATCAAGGATGGGAAATACCCGTATATCCTTTACAATTTGGGAGGCTCCCTGCTGAACCTGATCAGCGCAGTTCTTTTTGCGATATTTGCCGTAGTGTGCAGAAGTCAGGAGCTGGCTTTTCTGGGATTTTTGATGTTGGCAGTTGCAGGGATGGCGTGCGCATTAACGAATGGTATCCCTCTGAAACTGGCGAGTGTCAATAACGATGGCTACAATGTGATTTCTGTGGGAAAAGACCCTTATGCTCTGCGGGCTTTTTGGATACAGATGAAAGTAAATCAGCAGATCGCATCGGGAATGCGGCTTCGGGATATGCCCGAAGAGTGGTTTGAGATGCCGTCGGATGAGGAAATGAAAAACAGCATGTCTGCGGCTTTGGGGGTCTTTGCATGCAGCCGGCTGATGGAGCAGCATGATTTTGCCAGGGCGGATCAGGAGATGGAGAGACTTTTTTCTCTGGATAGCGGAATCGTGGGGGTACATAAAAATTTAATGCAGGTGGATCAGATTTTCTGTGAATTAGTGGGGGAAAACCGGGAAGAACGCCTGAAAGAACTTCTGGATAAAAGGCAGAAAAGGTTTATGAAATCCATGAAAAGATGCCCCTCTGTTCTGCGGACGGAATATGCGTATGCGCTTTTAGCAGAAAAGGATGAGGCGAAAGCAGGAAAGTTCCGGGAAGAATTTGAAAAAATAGCGAAGAAATATCCATATCCGGTGGAAATACAGACAGAGCGGGAGCTTTTGGAATCCTTGAAAACGTGCAGTAAAACATGATTTGATTTTTTACATGAAAAAAGCTCCGTTGCAATAGAAACGCAACAGAGCTTTTTCTTATAAAATTAGAACCCGGCTTCTTTTAGAACTTCTTCCGCTTTGGCGGTATCGTCCGTGACACAGAGTACCACGTAGTTTCCGGATGTTTTGATAATAGCGGCGTCCAGCTTTGTCGCTTCATCCGGGGCATAGCTTGCAAAAAGCTTTGACTGATTTTCCACACGGGATTTGAAGAGATCTGATACCTCGGAAGTATAACTGCTGTCCTTGCATTTTACGACCGTGACTTCACATGCGGTAGCGCCAGTGCTCATGTAAGAGGCGCTGTCCTCTACCTGTTCCATATCAAGAAAGTAAGTAGAAGCGAGGATATCGGATACGACCGGGTCTGTGGAAAGCGTTCCATCGCTGACGGTTTCGGAAAGCTGTTTTGCCAGGTCGGAAACGCTGGCGGTTACTCCGTCGGAGGAGCCTCCTCCACATGCAGTAAGTGACAGAATCAGCAGCATAGCTGCAAACGTGAGAGATAAAAATTTTTTCATAATACACATTCTCCTTTGGTATAATTATGTTTTATAAAGTTTCAGTGGACGGTTCAGAAGAACTGTCCGTCTGATTTTCAGTAGCAGGTTCTGAAGAAGGCTGTTTCATTCTTTGGATATCCTCTTCAGAAAAATAGTGGTTTTTCAGATACTCCAGCCAGATTTTGCAGTAGGTTTCATACATATGGACTCCATCGCTGGTAGCGCCTTCCACAAGGGAATGATTTCCGTCTGACAGAACTTCATTGATATTTACAAAATAATAACCGGTATCCTCGCACAGCTCCAGAATTTTATCATTCACTGTGTCGATATTCTGATTGTTGACATAAGTCGTATCTTCTACTTTGGATTCCTCCACATAGGCAACGCTGATAACATAGATAATGGCGTCTGGCAGCATTTTCCGGATTTCACCAAGACAGACACGGTATTTATCCTTGAAGTCGTCAAAATCCGGTTCGCCCAGATTGTTTGTGCCGAGCATGACGTATACTTTTTTATAATTTGTGTTATACAGCGCCTGGAACACGGTAATTTGTTCATTGTAAAGATTTATGTACGGCGTCTCAAAAATGTTCGAGACGTCCATGCCCACACCGGTCAGAAAGGTCCCCTGGGTGATCCCGGACTGATTGCGAAAGCCTTCCATACGGGAGTCACCGATGAATACAGCGTCGGAGAAGTAAGAATCGTCAACCGGAACGGGCTGTTCTGGTACGATGGCGGAGTTGACCGGAACGGGCTCTGTCTGAGGCTCTGTCATGGCAGGCGTTTCTGTTTGCACCGTGGTCTCCGTTTCTTTTTCCTTGCTTCTGCTGTCTGCGAGCAATTCATCAATCTGAGAGTTTATCTGGGATTTCAGTCCGTCTTTCTGAAAAATATTGATGAGCAGATTCCCTTCAAAGACAATCAATACAATGAAGATTAAAATAAGCATATTAAGAAAACGGCCAGGATTCTGCCGTTTCCGCTTTCTCTGATGTGGCATATTTTCTCCCCTGATTGAAAAATTAATTTGTTTTTTCTTCCTCTATATTATATAATAAACCCGGTAATTGTAAATAGTTTTTTCAAATCGTAAAGAAAAATTAAAAAAGACGGATTGAGAGGTCATTATGGTTTTCAGTAGTTTATTGTTTATGTTCCGGTTTCTTCCGGCGGTGCTGCTTCTGTATTTTCTGGCGCCGAGGAGAATGCGAAATGTAATTTTATTCTTGTTCAGCCTGTTTTTCTATGCCTGGGGAGAGCCGAAATACGTCTTTCTGATGCTGTTCTCGATTACAATGGATTATGGGGTAGGACGGCTGATCGATAAACATAAGAAACAGCAGGATTTCAAAAGAGCAAAGGGCGCCCTTATGATTTCGATTGTGATGAATCTGGGGATTCTTGCTTTTTTCAAATACGCAGACTTTCTCATAGGCTCTGTAAACGGGCTGTTGGGGACGAGCTTTCCGCTGCCGGGGATTCCGCTTCCAATCGGTATTTCCTTTTTTACCTTCCAGACGATGTCGTACACGATCGATGTGTACCGGGGGGCCACGAAGGTGCAGAAGAACTGGCTGAATTACGGAACTTATGTTTCTATGTTCCCACAGTTGATTGCCGGGCCGATCGTGCAGTATAAGACGATTGCCGGGCAGATGATGCAAAAAGACCGTGAAAAGCCGGAGGATTTTGCTTATGGTGTGCAGCGGTTTATGGCGGGTGTGGGAAAGAAGGTGCTGCTCGCCAATAATATCGGCGTGCTCTGTGATACGATTATGGCGCTGCCAATAGAGAGCGTTCCGGCGGCGACTGCGTGGCTGGGAGCTATTGCATACACGTTTCAGATCTATTTTGATTTTTCCGGGTATTCGGATATGGCGATTGGACTGGGGAAAATGTTCGGGTTTCATTTTCTGGAAAATTTTGACCATCCTTACATATCCAGAAGCATTACGGAGTTCTGGCGCAGATGGCATATTTCGCTTGGTTCCTGGTTCCGGGAATATGTTTATATTCCACTGGGGGGGAATAGAAAAGGGATGGCAAAGCAGGTACGGAATATTTTCGTGGTGTGGATGCTGACCGGAATCTGGCATGGCGCTAGCTGGAATTTTGTGGTCTGGGGGCTGTATTACGGAGGGTTCCTGGTTCTGGAAAAATTTGTGATTGGAAAATGGATGAAGCGCCTGCCGGGGATTGTACAGAATCTGTATACGCTGCTGATCGTAGTCATCGGCTGGGTGATTTTTAAGTGTGAGGATTTGTCGTATGCCTGGTCTTATCTGAAAGCGATGTTCGGAGGCTTTGGGGCAGGGCTGTTTAACTCGGAAACAATTTATCTTCTTTATAATTATGCGGTATTGCTTATTATTTTGTTTCTTGGAAGTACGATGCTTCCGAAACGCTGTGCCGGAAAAGTACTGTCCCGCTTTCAGGAGGGCGGCGTTATGCAGACGGCGCTGCGCTGTATTTTCTGCGTGGGGATTTTTGTGATCGCGGTGGCTTACCTGGTGGATGCGACTTATAACCCGTTTTTGTATTTTCGCTTCTGATTTGGGCGGCGGCGCAGCAGGTGCGTCAGAAAGGGGAAAGGATGAAACAGAAAAGACAGAATCAGATTCTTATCATAGTATTTCTTCTGCTGATTTTTGGAATGACGATTGCCAGCCTGATCAGTCCCGTGAAGGAATTTTCGGACAGAGAAAACCGGGCTCTGGCGCAGAGACCAAAGCTTTCGGTGGATTCTTATTTCAGTGGAGCATTTGCAAAGGACTATGAATCTTTTATTACAGATCAGTTTCTTTTCAGAGACCAGTGGATCGGCGTTAAGACGGCAGTCGAGCGGGCGACTCTCAAGCAGGAAAGCAATGACGTCTATTTTGCACAAGACGGTTATCTGATCGAAAAGCACACGGGAAGCTTTACCAGTGACACGGCGGAAAAAAATATTTCCTATCTGGCAGAATTCATGGCGGAAATGCAGGAGGATTACGGAAAAGAACATGTGACGGCTATGGTGATTCCGAATGCGGTGCAGATTTTGAAGGAGAAGCTGCCGAAGTTTGCCGCATCCGATGAGGAAGAAAATTATCTAAAAAAGATAGCGGATGTGCTGCCGGAGGGCGTCTGGTTTGATGCGGAGGCGGTTCTGCGGGAGCATACAGATGAAGAGCTCTATTACCGGACAGATCATCACTGGAAAACGCTGGCCGCCTATTATGTCTATGCGGCATGGGCGAAGGAAAAGGGTCTGTCGCCGCTTGCGCTTGCCGATTATGAGATAGAGACCGTGACAGACGAGTTTCAGGGTACGATCGAAGCGAAGGTCGGCGGCGACGTGGGGTGTGATTCCATTCAGATTTTCAGGCCGAAGGAAGAAAAGCCGTATTCGCTGCTCTATAACCGGGAAGAGACGGAAACGGATCTTTACGATTGGGACGCACTGAAAACAAAGGATAAGTATGCCCTGTTCTTTGGAGGAAACCAGCCCGTCGTGGAGGGGACGATTGAAAATGGAAGTAACAGACGCCTTCTAGTCATCAAGGATTCTTATGCCCACTGCTTTCTGCCCTTTACCTTCCATGATTTCTCAGAAGTCGATTTTGTCGATTTGCGATATTTTAACGAGAGTTTCCGGGAATACAGGAAAGATGAAGAATATACGGATATCTTATTTTTGTACAACGCTTCTGGCTTTGCAGAGGATGCAAGCCTGGTAAAATTGAAAAACTAACAGGAGGACAGATATATGAGTTATGCGGATCAGCTATTTATTTCCATGTGCCGGGATATTATCGAACACGGCGTAAGTACGGAAGGGGAGAAGGTGCGCCCGGTCTGGGAAGATACGGGAGAATCAGCCTATACGATCAAACGTTTCGGCATCGTAAACCGCTACGATCTGCGAAAAGAATTTCCGGCTCTGACGCTTCGGAGAACGCCGTTAAGAAATGCTTTTGATGAAATTTTATGGATTTGGCAGAAAAAGTCAAACAATATTCACGATCTGCACAGCCATATCTGGGACTCCTGGGCGGACGAAGAAGGTTCCATCGGAAAGGCGTATGGCTATCAGCTCGGTGTGAAGCATGTCTATAAAGAGGGCATGATGGACCAGGTAGACCGTGTGATTTTTGACCTGAAACACAATCCGTACAGCAGACGCATCATGACCAATATTTATGTACATCAGGATCTGCACGAGATGAACCTTTATCCCTGCGCTTACAGCATGACTTTTAATACCACGCAGGAAAAGGGCAAAGACAGGCTGACCTTAAATGCGGTTTTGAACCAGCGGTCGCAGGATGTGCTGACGGCGAACAACTGGAATGTATGCCAGTATGCGCTGCTTTTGATGATGATGGCGCAGGTGTGCGATATGGAGGCCGGGGAGCTTCTGCATGTGATTGCGGACGCACACATTTATGACAGACATGTTTCGATGGTAAAAGAACTGATTGCCAGGGAAACTTATCCGGCTCCGAAGGTCTGGCTGAATCCGGAGATTCGGGATTTCTATAAGTTTACCGTGGATGATCTGCACGTAGAGAATTATGTGACAGGACCACAGATCAAAAATATTCCTGTTGCGGTATAGGAGGAGCGTATGAATCTGATTGTAGCAGTAGATGAAAATTGGGCGATTGGCAAAGATAACGGACTTTTGGTGAGCATTCCGGCGGATATGAAATTTTTCCGGGAGACGACTACGGGAAAGGTGGTCGTTATGGGAAGGAAAACGCTTGAGAGTTTTCCAAACGGACTTCCGCTGAAAAAACGGACAAATATTGTGCTGACGGGAAATCCCGATTATCAGGTAAAGGATGCCATCATGGTACATTCTGTGCCGGGGCTTCTGCGGGAGCTGGAGAAATATCACAGTGAGGATGTTTATGTGATCGGCGGCAGCAGTGTGTATCAGGAGCTGCTTCCTCTCTGTGACACGGCGCATGTGACGAAAATCCGGCATTCCTACGAAGCGGATACCTGGTTTCCGAATCTGGACGAGATGGAAGAGTGGGAGATCACCGGGGAGAGTGAGGAGCAGACGTATTTCGATCTGGAGTATACGTTTGTGCGGTATGAGAGAAAGCGGTAAAATGATTTTTAAATCACGGTTTGGCGGTGAGATTGCGTTCATTCCGTAC
>CAJKKX010000080.1 GCA_905200565.1 uncultured Lachnospiraceae bacterium | reverse complement strand
GTCCGCCGTCATAATCAACCTGAAGGCGGTAACCGCTGCCCGGCGTCAGCAGACGGGTAGCAATCGAGAGCATTTCCCGTCCCACGTAAATGCCATTTTCCAGACGGTTCCATGAACCGTTGTTTTCGGACAGCCATACGCTGATCTTATCCAGATTCCCCGGAGGTGCAACCCAGGGAAAATGAAGATTTCCTCTGGCGGCCAGAAAACAGTTAATGTCTGGTCTATCCGGAGCCTGAACAGAAACAGGAATTGTAATTTCAGGGAAATCGATACGATCCGCAAATACGGTATTTTTCGGTGCGATCAGCCTTCCTGTTGCATGGTACAGTCCCACAGTATTCAGATCAATACCGGAAAAATCCCATTCCACCACAGCGGTGTAGCTGGTTCCGTTCTCCGCATAGCATTCCAGATAATACGGGGAGGCGGCGAATAATTCTTCCAGCGCTTCAATTTCGCTGCCCTGTGGGAGCGCAAATGCATTTGTATAAGGATACCATTGCTCTATGGAGGTAATGACAGCAGGCGTCATTTCTTCTACCCGGACGGGAATCTGTAGCTCCTGCAATACAGCTTCACCAAAGGCATACCCCTCCGGCAGTTCAATCCGGCCTGCTGCGGCATATTCTCCCGGAGTGGTCTGGTCAATGGCTGAAAAATCCCATGCGACAGAAAATGTTTCCTGCCGGATTTCTTCACCTACTGTTACAGTGGCGCAGACGGTTTGATACTGAAGGGCCAGCTGATAAATTTCCTCCAGGTCATCATCAGACGGTGTGGTTCTAAGGGGCAGGGTAAAAGCCGGCAGGGAGAGCAGTTCGCCTTCATTTTGTATTTCCGTGACAAGGACGAGGGGTATTTCTTCCGATACTTCCGGTGTTTCCGGGGTTCCGCTATCCAGTACCCCTGAAGCTTTGTTTTCTAAACCCGGCGGATTCTCCCTTCTTTCATTGGCGTTGGCTGGGGTTGCAGTTCCAGCGGCAAATGCGGGGATACTGCCGGTGAAGCAGAGGAGGCAGGCCAGACAGCCCCCCAGAATACGCCTGCGTATTTGTTTCATTCTCATACGATACGCCCCATTCCAGAGAAAACATACTGACGGTAGGTTTCCCGCAGCTGTTTTCCATTGCGGAGAGCAATCGGAAGTGCCTCCCCGTTTATCAAACGAAAGGTTTGGCTGTCAACATGGCTGATATAATCCATGTTGATTAAAACGCCCCGGTAGCAGGGCAAAAAACGCTTGTCCTTCTGCAATGCGGCAGTGACCTCCTGAAAACCTCCGCTTACCGGTATCACGCGTTCCGCCGTATGAATCCGTGTCATACGGTTTTGATAATCTATGTATAGAATTTTCTCTGTGGGAAGTTCCAGCTTTTGACGGTCAGCCATAACCGAAAGTGTCATCACTTCATAGGGCGGTTTTAGCTGGCACAGCTCCATCGCTTCTTCAAAATCTGCCTGATGGAGCGAAAGCGGCTTCAGCAGATAATAGCTGGCGGACAGGCTGTACCCCATCCGGGCATAATCTTCTGTAATGGTCAGAAAAACGATCTTACAGAGCCCGTTTTTCTGGCGCAGCCTTCTGGCGGCCTCCATTCCATCCATGTTCTCCATATAGATGTCCATAAAGACAAGCTGAAAATTGACCTGGGCGGCAGCTTTCAGAAAATTCTCTCCGTCCTCAAATTCTGTCAGCGTATAGTCCAGCTGATGCTTTTTCATATAATTTTCCAGGCAGGCAGACAGTTCTTCTCTGTCCTCTGCTCTGTCATCCACAATCGCAATCTGCATCGTGCCATCTCCTTTGCACAATAATCCAATATTAGTATAACATAAAACCGCAGGAAAAAACTTGCGTCTTAAACAGGAAACCTGCGTCTTAAACAAAGTCGGTTGCATTTCCCTTGACAAGATGCTACCCTAATTATACTACCAGACTTTCCGATGAGAAGGTCTGATTTTTTTTCTTTTCAGGAAAGGAGGCTCAGCATGAAAATCGCACTTTGTACGGAGCTGAGAAATGTGGAATGGTTTGAAAGCAGGCTGCGCTCCCTTTTTGATGGGGATGGGCAGCTTGCGATTGACGAATTGTGGAATGAGAACCAGCTTGCTCAGGCACTCCGGCGAAGCCGCTACCATGCGGTTGTCATCGCCATGACCGGAGCAAAGGGACTGGAGGCGGCCATACAGGCGAAGCGGCTGGCACCGGAAGTACCGCTTGTCTGGTGGAGTGATGATGAAAACTTTGCCCTGATCGCGTATCACCTGCGTATCCCTGTGTTTCTTCCGGCAGACTGCTCCGATCAGGAGCTATATGAGGCGATAAAACCCATCATGAAATGGAGGTGCGAACATGCGAATTGCGCTGTGCAGTTATAGCCAGAAAGAAAAAGAAACCGCTTTGCTGATGAAGTTTGGCAAAGTAGACCGCTTTGATAATGGTGTGTTTTGTACCTATGCCATGCAGCGGGATGGACCTTATGATGCTGTGGTGGTCATGGAGGACGGAGCCAGGGGGATGAATTTCTGCATGAGCATACGAGGGTACAGCAGGGATGTCCCTCTCCTGTGGATCAGCGACCAGGCAGAGTTTGAACCCCAAAGCCGCAGGATGCAGGCGGACACCTTTTTGGTAAAGCCTGTGACGGAATATCAGCTGCGGGAGGCAGTATCCCGGCTGCTTCAGGGAAAAAGGGGAAGTAATGAATCAGGTGAGGAGGAAACGTATGAATAAAAAATATTACCGGAGAGAACAAAACCGTCACGCTATATAGAAAATAATGACAACAGGAGGAAATGGATATGAGGTATAAAAAGAAGAAATGGCAGATTGTATCTGCAGCATTGGCGGCAATGATAGCGATGCAGTTATGCATACCGTCTGCAACGTTTGCTGCAGTCCCTACAAAAAAGTTGAAAGTGATCACGGGATTTACGGAATTACCGGAGGAGGTCGCGCATATTCAGATCCCTGCGGATGCCGGAGAAAACTTTGAGGATTATCTGAATTTCCCGGAGACGATCGAGGCTTCGGTGGTGGAATATAAGAACGTGGATCATCAGAAAAATAATGCGGATCGCGATAAGGGCGCGGAAGATGAGAAAGCGGCAGCAGACGACCGTGATAAGAAAGAAGACTCGGAAATTGCTGCCGGCAGTAATGCAAAGAAAGAAAATCTGAATGAGGAGGAAACTCCGGAAACAGAAAATTCAGAAAACGTGCCGGATAGCAATGATGAGGAGGAAACTCCGGAAACAGAAAATTCAGAAAACATGCCGGATAGCAATGATGAGGAGGAAACTCCGGAAACAGAAAATTCAGAAAATGTGCCGGATAGTAATGATGAGGAGGAAGCAGATAAACAGGAAGTTCAGGAGAAAGACCAGCAGGGTACGTTTCTGATCGCTACCGACAGCAATGCCGGGGATTTTCTTGAGGATTATGAGTTTGAAGATGAGGAAATCTCAGAAGATATCCCGGTGCTGACGGATATCAGCGTTACTTGGGAGCTGGATGAGAACCGGGAAGATGAAAGTGGTTTCTATTATTATCTTCCGGTTCTTCCGAAAGAGTATATTTTGGCAGAGGGCGTGGAGCTTCCGGAGATCGAGGTCAGCATGGACGGCGGAATCGCTTTGCTGGCATCAACAGATACTTATAATATTGCGAATAGCGGTATCAGCATCAACAGCAACACATTGGAACAGTATAATCATGCGACTATCACGGGAAGCAGTACGACCCATGTTATTCTGGTTAATGGTGTGGAGGCTACAATCACGATTTCGGATCTGGATATCCAGATTCCGATCGACAATAACGCTACGACAGCAAGTAACTGGATACCGGCGATCCGACTGGCAAATGGTGCAAAACTGAATCTGATTCTGGAGGGAAAAAATACACTCAAGGGCGGTGATATGTGTGCGGCTATTGAGGTGCCGGAAGGCTGTACCCTGACGATCAGCGGAGAGGGAAGCTTAAAAGCAACCGGTGGAGTAGGTGCCGGAATTGGTGCGTCGAGCATGAGAAAGGGTTCCTTGGGGAGGATTGAGATCAACGGAGGCAATATCGAAGCTTATGGCAGCGGGATGGCAGCAGGTATTGGCGGCGGTTCAGAGGGCGGCATCGGTACCATTGTCATCAACGGCGGAACTGTGTATGCCAAGGGCGGACATGGAAGCTACCCCAAGAATATTAATCATGTATACGGTGGAGCAGGAATTGGCGGTGGAGCGAACGGCTGCGTGGATCGGATTGAGATCAATGGTGGCAATGTGACAGCCTATGGAGGATATGCTACGAACGCGGGAAGACACCCCGGAGCCGCAATCGGCACTGGCGGCGGTGGAGCAAAACCGATAGGCGACGGTAAATACAAGTATGGTGATATTGTGATCAAGGGCGGAACGGTTTCAGCCATTGCATATAATAATGAAGTATATGCGATCGGTGTCGCAGTGAAGCCCGGTCAAGCGCTGCCGGAGGGTAGTACCTTGGAGGGCTCCATTTCCATCAGTAATGAAGCAACAGTAAACTTAAATGGCGGCGATTATTTCCCGAAAAGTGAAAATCCCGGACTGAAAAACTATACCATTCAGGGCACGATTGCGGATGTACGATTCATCGAAAGCACTTATCCGGTGACAATCAGCGTGGGAGAGATTACCTGGAATGCAGGGACGATGAAGGTGAGCGATTATCAAGTTACACTTCAGGCATCCAATTATCTGAAGCCATTAACGCCAGGGAAACCGGTAACGGTAACGGTGACGGTTGGAGACTATGTTTATCAGATGGAAGCTGATGTTGCTGACGTTGATGATAAGAATGCAACGATCACTTTGAAGGCCGCAGCTCCTCTTTATGAGACAAGATTAAAATTTGTTTCCACGGCGATCACGAGCGATCAGATATTACAGGCAACCGATATCACGGTCAAGCAGAATGATAAACCGTTGAGCAATCAAGAAGGTCAAAGTGCAGCTATGGTCATTCCTTCCATGCAGATTTCGTATGATGAAGCGAACACGGGACATCTGACGGTATATCTGCCGGAAAATAGGAATAAAACAGAGATTTCGGTGACGGTACCGGGCTTAAATGACGGCAATCCGATCACAGTATCAGATAAGACGATTTCGACAATAACACCAAATGAAATTACGATGTTTAATCCTGATACCTCTTGTAGTCATGAGCACTATAATGCAGATGGATTTTGTGAAGCATGTGGTGCATATCAGGAGCCCAAAAATTGGAAGGGATATTATGAGATTTATAATGCCGGTCAGCTTTTCTGGTTTGCAAAGCAGTTTAATGATGATAAAAACTTTAATAAGAAGAGCAATCTGAAGCTGATGAAGGATATTAAGATCCCGGACGGATATGACTGGACAAGCATTAGAGACAAATCTGGTACTAGGTCTTTCGAGGGGACTATTGAGGGAAATTACCATGTAATTTCCGGACTGCGACCTGCTAAGGACGGTGAAAGTTATGAGTGGGGACTGGTGGGAAGGATTCAACATGGGAGTGTACAAAATATAGGGCTGGTGTTGGAAGGTAATTGGACTTGCGGATTGTGTCGTACCGCTATGTATGATGATGTCAAAATTCAGAATTGTTTTGTAGTAGGAACAGATTTTTTATATCGTTCTTCAAACGGAACGGTGACTAATTGTTTGGCTGTATCAGGAAAACTGGAAGGAACTGAGTACCCGAATGATCATAGGGCTACTTTTACGAACTGTTATGAGACAACAAAGAGTGATTATAGTTCTCCGGGTATTACTACTCTAGATAACGAAGAAAAACTGAAAAAACTGAAATCCGGAGAAATTGCCTATAAATTAAATGGTGATCAATCAGATGGTACGTGGGGACAGGTGATCGGAACGGAGGATTACCCGCATTTCCGCAAGTACAGTAAGACGGTATATTATGATCCAGCTACTCAGACATATTCTAATAATAAGGCGGCAAGTATCACTTCCGCAGCTGTCACGGATATTAAGACGATTTCTGACGCAAAAGCGACTGCTACACTTAAGGCAACAGGAACTCCCGGAGCAGAGGTTAAGTTTTTATTAACCTCCGGCGAGGATGAGCAGACAGGGACATTAGATGAAATGTTCTCGAAAGGAACGTTACTTAAGGAAAGTCCTTCCGGAAACTATGAGTGTACCATTGAGAATTTAACTCCGGACACAGAATATCATGTCAGACTGATGATTAAAAAGGATGGTAAGTTATCTCTTGATGTAACCTATGTAAATTTCCAGACAGAAAAAGTGCAGCAGGAGGCACCTACTGCTGCTGATGTTTCTATCAATTACGAACAGGAGACTTTAGAGAATAAAGCTTCCTGCGATCTGGAGTATGCTGCTTCTAAGGATGCACAGTCATGGACAACTATAAGACAGGGTGGTATGGTTCGTCTGACAAGGCTGCTGGATAACATTCGTGAAAATGGTGGGTCTGTACCAGTCTATATTCGTAAGAAAGCATCCTCGTCCATGTCAGCCAGTGAAGCGTTTTTGGCGGCGAATTTGCAAACACAGGCGATTCCGGAAGAATCGAACAAGCCGAATATTGATTATCGGAAGGAAGAAATCACAATTTCCTCATCTTTACAGTATGTGATTGTAAACGGAACCAATACCTCTCCAAACTGGACATCTGCAAAAATGGGCAGCGGATCAGGAATTTCGATTACAGACATCATTTCTTCCGATCATGAGAGTACGGTTTATTATCGGGTTGCTGCAAGCAACACGGATAAGAAATTTGCCGGAAAACCTGAAAGTATCACGATTCTTAAAAGAACGGCAGCACCGGCTGCAATAACTGAGAATGAGGTGACTATAACCGGTACGACGATTACCATAAACAGAACGAATCCGGAAAATGACATTGAGTATGGATACCGTGATGCAGATTCAGACGGAGCATTTACATGGATTGACGGTACGGAAATTCAGGGATTATATCCGGCACATGGATATCAGGTAACCAGCAGAATAAAGGCGAAAGAGAATGCATTTGCTTCTGAGAGAACGGCACCGCTTAATGTGTCTACCAAGGATACACTGAGAATTGTAGGAAACGGAACACCAAAGTGGGATGCGAAGGGGACCTATGGGGTTTCACTTGATCAGATTCCGGTTTCCCTGGCTTCTGGTTATGGTGTGTATAATGGTGCAAATCAACCGGTAGCCGGTACCTGGAGCTGGGAACCGGAAAATAGTAGTTCAGCATCTGGTATTTATCCGAATGTAGACGATAACAAGGCTTATACCGTGAAATTTACACCGATAGATGCAAGTGCTTCATACGATAGGACATTAACAGATTCCGTGGTACCGGAAATTTCTAAGTACCCACTGAAATTTTCAGTTGCGGTAAAAGATAAGACCTATGATGGCATGACAAACGCGGACATTACCAGCGTGACCTTCGACAACGTGACCTTGAACCGAGGAACAGACTACACCGTGACCGCCAGATTTGACGATGCCAGTGTGGGCAACGGCAAGAACATCACTGCCACAGTGACCTTGATGGAGCAGACCACGAAGAATTACGCCCTGAAGCAGAGCAGCTTCACCACGACTGGCAACATCACCAAGGCCGCTGTCCCCGACTTTACTAAGGAAACCGCGCTGACCATTGTAAACGGCCACGAAAAGACCTACACTGTGGCGCTCCCCGCCCTGCCCACGCTGGAAACTCCCAAGGAGTACGGCACAGTGACCTACGGCGCACCAACGGTCAACTTGTCCAGCACCTATTACGCCGACGGTGCAAAGGTGGAAGATGGCAAGCTGATCCTGCCGATTCAGAAAAATGACGTGAAAACCACCGGCTCTGTGGGCACAGTGACCGTGGTAATCAAGAGCACGAACTATGAGGACATCACGCTGACCGTCAATGTCAATGCGACCAACAAGCTTGTCCCCACTGTTACGGCACCTACGGCAAACGCCCTGACCTACAATGGTACAGAACAGGCGCTGGTTACAGCGGGCAAGACCACTGGCGGCACGATGCTCTACCGGCTTGACGATTCTGAGTGGAGTGAGCAGATCCCCACAGCGAAAAATGCCGGGGAATACACCGTTTGGTACAAGGTTCAGGGAAATGCAGAGTACGCAGATGTGGCAGAACAAAGCTTGCCTGTGACCGTAGCGAAGAAAGCTGTCACCGTTACGGCGCTTGATCAGAGCGCCTACACCGGCAGCACCGCGCCCGACCTGAGCAGCCCGGAAGCAGATAAGGATTACAAGGTGGAAGGTCTGGTTGGTGCAGACACCCTGAGCGGCACGGTAACATTGACTTACGCGCAGACGCCGGATATGAGCAAAACCGGACAAACCAAAATCAACATTACTGGTACGCTGTCAAATGACAATTATGCGATCACTTATGTTCCTGGAACGTTGACGGTTTCCAACCAGCCTTCCGGCGGCGATTCCTCCTCTGGTGGTCCGGATGGCGGTGGAGGTTCCTCCTCCGGCAATTCCGGTAACTCTGGAAATACCAGTCAGCTGGACACCGGAAAACCGAACAAACCGGATTCTCCTGTCACCGGAGAAACCAAGCCAGTTAAGCCGGATAA
>CAJKKX010000079.1 GCA_905200565.1 uncultured Lachnospiraceae bacterium | reverse complement strand
AGGCTGGTAAATTCCGGGCAGTTAAACTTCACAAAATAGTCATTTTCAGGATGCTTGTTTGGAAAGGTTTCCAGTACTTCCGGTGCATAATCTGTGTGATATTTTGTTTTCTGGTTGCCAAGCAGGGTGACGCCGGATAATTCTTTCTGTGATCTTCCACTCATATGTTTATACTCCTTTCATTTTTGCATGTTTCGTTCCCAGGATGTGTTCCAGCGCCTTTACGAGCAGAAAACCGCAGATTGCCGGGATGATCTGTCCGATGCAAAGGCTGAATGCCAGAGCAGGGTATGGCATGTGAAGCAGGAAAGATAGCCAGACAGACACGCCAAGACCAGGTACCAATACGATTGGCAGTATCATCAGGCAGGGGTTCCATTTAAAACGGTGAATTCCTGTAATCAGTGCGGTCGTCAGGATACCGACCAGACATCCGCCAATCATATCAATGATGCCAAGACCTCCGAACAGCATATTGGCTATGAAATTTGCAAGACCAAGCGGGAAAACCAGGAACGGAAACAGATAAGAAAGAGCATAGAGGGATGTTGCAATCCGAATCTGATATGCTCCGAAAGAAAAGCTCTGGGTACAGGCGAGCACTGTCACATACAGTGCGATCACCATAGCAGAAAGCGTTAGCTTCTGCACGTTACTCATATCTTCTTTATTCATATTTGTTCACCTCCAGATAGATTACACAACAACTGATATAGTTACGGGTTATAAAAGCTGTTCCTAGTTTTGTTTAATGACAGGATGGTCTCGAACTGTCAAATCCATATGCGGAAGTAAGAGTGTCTTATGGACACATGAAAAAGTATAGCGGATGTCGGTGAGAAAAGCAAGCGCTACTTGGAGAATTTACAAATCGTTTATTTACATTTTCTTAATCCGTGATAAAATGTGAAGGTAGGGTAAAGTATAAGTATTAAAATGTTTCAGCAAAGGATAAGGGTATGAAAAAAAGTACAAAAGCAGTTTTATATGTATTTAGCGTAGTGATTTTGATTATGCTGGCCGTGTATCTGGGCATCAGCGTATATTTCAACAGCCATTTTTTCCCGGGGTCTGAGATCAACGGTATGGATGTGTCGGGAAAAACCGTGGAGCAGGCGGAGGAGCTGATTGCGACAGACGTCTCAGATTATACGTTGGTTTTAAAGCTCAGAGGAGGGAAAACAGAAAATCTTGACGGGGGGATGATGGAGTTTTCCTATGTTTCCGACGGTGCGATTCAGGATTTGAAGGACAGTCAGAATTCCTTTTTATGGTTTCCGGCATATTTCCATCCGGAAACTTATACGATGACGGCGCAGACGACTTACAACGAGGAAATGCTGAAAACGGCAATGGAGTATCTGGATTGTCTGGACGAAGAGAAAATCGTAAAACCGAAGGATGCAGAGATCAGGGAGACCTCTGCGGGCTATGAGATCGTGCCGGAAGAAGAAGGTACACAACTGGATAAAGAGAAAACGTATGAGCTGGTGAAAGCGGCGGTGGATGCAGGGGAGACGGAGGTCGATCTGGAAGCGGGCGGCTGCTATGTGAAGCCTGCCGTAACGCAAAAGAATACAAAGCTTCGAAAAAAGCTGAAGAAGCTGAATCAGTATTTCCATCAGGTCATCACATATAAGATCGGAGGCACGCAGGAGATTCTGGATTACAGTACCATCCGCGGCTGGATGGAAATGGACGATGACCTGAACGTGGAGTTTAACTGGAACAAAGCAGCGGACTGGATGACGGCGCTCTCCAAAAAGTATGACACCTTTGGAAACGATCTGGAGTTTACGACCAGCCTGGGCGAAAACGTCACGGTAAAGCATGAGACCTATGGCTGGAAGATCGATGAGGCGGGAGAAGTAGAGGTTCTTCTGGAGGCTTTAAAGAATGGGAAGTCTATGGAGAGAACGCCGCTTTATCTGGAGACAGCCAGGGATTACGGTGAGAATGGAAATGACATCGGAGATACCTATGTGGAGATTGACTATACGAACCAGCGCATGTGGTTTTATAAAGACGGGGAGCTTCTGGTGGATACGCCGATCGTCACAGGAAATGTGAGCAAGAAAAATGGTTCTCCCGAAGGGATTTTCTGTGTATACAATAAAGAGGAGAAAGCGGTCTTAAAAGGAGAGGATTATAAGACGCCGGTAGATTTCTGGATGCCGTTTTATGACGGCGTGGGAATCCATGATTCCAAATGGAGGAGTACGTATGGCGGAGCGATTTATAAGACGGACGGCTCTCATGGCTGTATCAATACACCCTGGCAGCAGGCGAAGATCATCTTTGAAAATATAACGGTGGGGACGCCGATCATCTGCTACAGTGGGGCGACGGATCAGGGAAAAGGCACCAGTAATATTCCGCAGCCGGCGGAGACGAGAGTGATTAATGATAAGGGCGAGGACGTCACGGATCAGCAGCAGTCCGAGTCGGAAGAGCAGACAGAGAGTGACAATATGCCGGTAGTAGATTTGTAAACAGGAGGAGAAATTTATGAAAATCGTAGTTCTGGCAGGAGGCATCAGTACGGAGCGGGAGATTTCCATCGTATCCGGTACGAAGGTCTGTGAGGCGCTCAGAGAAAAAGGACATAAGGCCATTTTAGCAGACGTCTGTTTTGGGCTGGAAGGCGTCGGAGCAGAGGAGGCTTTTTCGGAGACGTATGATGTGGAAGCCGCGGCGGCTTATATGAGAAGCTTTGACATACAGGCAGAGCGCGCGGCGTCAGAGAAGAGAGAATTCTTTGGGCCGCAGGTGCTGGCGCTGTGTAAGGCCGCTGACATCGTGTTTATGGCGCTTCATGGAGAAAATGGAGAAAACGGAAAAGTACAGGCGGCTTTTGACCTGTTTGGCATTCCGTATACGGGAAGCGATTATCTGGGAAGCGCGCTTGCGATGGACAAAGGGCTTTCCAAGCAGATCTTCCGTGAGAATGGGGTGCCGACTCCGGCAGGCGTGACGGTACATAGAGATGAGAAGAGAAAAACGGCGGAAGAATACGGTTTTACTTTTCCGTGTGTCATCAAGACCTGCTGCGGCGGTTCGAGCGTGGGCGTGTATATCGTACAGAAAGAAGAGGAATTTGAGGAAGCGCTGGAAGAAGCATTTGGCTATGAACCGGAAGCAGTGATTGAGGAATATGTAAAAGGAAGGGAATTTTCTGTCGGCGTTGTGGACGGGGAGGCTTATCCTATCATAGAGATTGCGCCGCTGGAAGGCTTTTATGACTATAAAAATAAATATCAGGCTGGAAGCACGATTGAGACCTGTCCGGCGGTTCTTACGGAAGAACAGACGGCCAGAATGCAGGGCTATGCGGTCAGCGCTTATGAAGCGCTGCGTTTAAAGAGTTACGGGCGCATTGATTTTCTGATGAATGAGCAGGGGGAAATGTTCTGTCTGGAGGCGAATACGCTGCCGGGCATGACGCCGACCAGCCTTCTTCCGCAGGAAGCACAGGCTCTGGGAATGTCTTTCGGAGATTTGTGCGAGAGACTGATCGAGGTTTCACAGGGAAATAGAAGAGTGGAAAGGTAGTAGATGATGAAAAATATGACTCCATGCCGTATCGCGGAGGTCTGCGGCGGCATTTACCACGGAACAGAAGAGACAGGAAGGCGGGAAGTGACGGCAATCACAACCGACAGCAGGCAGGCGGCGGAGGGCTGCCTGTTTGTGGCGGTTCAGGGGGAACGGGTGGACGGCCATACATTTATTCCCGGCGTATATGAAAAAGGCGCTCTGTGCGTGATTTCCGAGCAGAAACTGGAGAATCCAAAAGGTGCGTGGATTCATGTAAAATCCTCCCTTCAGGCCATCAAAGATATGGCGGAATTTTACCGGAAGCAGCTTGACGTCAAGGTCGTGGGCATCACAGGAAGCGTGGGAAAGACCAGCACCAAAGAGGTAATCGCCTCGGTGTTGTCTGAAAAATATAGCGTCCTGAAAACGCTGGGAAATTTCAACAATGAACTGGGGCTTCCGCTGACGGTGTTCCGGCTGAGAGAGGAACATCAGGCGGCGGTTCTTGAGATGGGCATCAGTGATTTTGGGGAAATGCACCGCTTAAGCAAGATCGCCCGGCCGGATGTATGCGTGATCACAAATATCGGGCAATGTCATCTGGAATTTTTAAAGGACAGGGATGGAATTCTCCGCGCGAAGTCCGAAATCTTTGATTTTCTGGCAGAGGACGGCGCGGTCATCCTGAACGGAGACGATGATAAGCTTGCCACGATAAAAGAGATAAAGGGGATTGCCCCGGTCTTTTTCGGCGTGGAGAGCGGCAGGGAAATTTATGCGGACGAACTGGAACCGCAGGGATTAAAAGGGATTCGGTGCAGGATTCATGCAGGAGGGGAAAGCCTTATCGTACACATACCGATGCCGGGTTATCATATGGTGCTGAATGCGCTTGCGGCGACGGCTGTGGGAATCTCGATGGGGCTGACGCTCGCAGAGGTGAAAAGGGGCGTCGAAAACCTGCAATCCATCGGCGGACGGTTCCATATCATTGAGAAGGGCGGCAGGCTGATTATTGATGACTGTTACAATGCCAATCCGGTATCCATGAAAGCGTCTCTCGATGTTTTAAAGGACGCGAAGCATCGGAAGGGGGCGGGACTGGGAGATATGTTTGAACTGGGTGAAAATACAGAGGAGCTGCATACGGAGGTAGGCGTCCATGCGGCGAAAAATAAGATAGATCTCCTGATCTGTACGGGCTCTCTCAGCCGTCATATGGCGGAGGCCGCAGTACAGGCGGGCGGATGCGGCGAAGTGATTTATACAGAGACAATGGAAGAGCTGATGCAGATTCTGCCCGGAAAACTTCAGGCAGACGATACCATATTGGTGAAGGCGTCGCATGGAATGAATTTTTCGAAGATTGTGGAAATACTGAAAGAAATGTAGAAAACAGCAGGTCTTTCGTGTTTTCAGGCGGTTCTCCGGCTAAGGAGAGATTGGCTAAGATTTTTATTTTTGGAATATTAGCCGGAGCATGCCTGAAAAGCTGAAAGACCTGCCATTTTGTTATGTTTGGATATCACCCCCATGTATATTACAAAAGTATAACATCACGTTATACTTTTGTAATATACATGAAAGATGTGATAAGAATGTGTGAAAGAAAACAATTTATGCCTTTGGCAGACGGAACCAGAATTCTACGCCTTTGCGGCAGTTAAATACACCGCACGTACCATGATGCAGGTTTATGATGTCTTTCACGATAAACAGGCCGAGACCGATTTCGTGGGAGCTTGTGTTTTTTTTCTGGGTTTCCGCCTGATAGAAGCTCATCCAGATGCGGCTCTGTTCCTCAGCAGGGATGGCGTTTCCCTCATTATATACAGAACAGTAGATGCTGTCCTCATCCTGGCGGAGCGTAAGGGTGATCTGACGTCCGGGCTTTGTGTGGCCGCAGGCATTCATGATGTAATTGTTTACCGCCTGCTCAATCTGCACGGCGTCAAAAACAGCGAAACAGTCCTCCTGAACCGATGAGGTGAAAGTAATGTTTGACGCGCTCATCCAGATTTTGTATTTCGGAAGCAGCGTCTCGAAAAGAACGGAGAGATTGTCCCGCGCCATGAGGGTATCGGGCAGCGATTCATACTGAAAGGAGTTATGAAGGATATTACTGATCAGGCCGCTCATCTTTTCGATTTCTTCCATAATGGAGGAAAAATAATAATCCTTCTGGGAATCATCGTACTCGTATTGAAGCATTTCTACCTGGCTGGAAATGATCGCCAGGGGCGTTTTCAGTTCATGCGTCGCCGTGCTGACAATGTTTTTCCGGGCTTTTTCAAATTCTGCCATATTTCGGTTCTGACGCAGGAGCAGGTAATTATAATTGTTCAGATCGTTGATATCCCGCTGAATCTTATCTGCCATTTGGTTAATACTCTGGGCCAGATTCTGCAATTCATAGGAATGAATGGATTCCGAAGCGCGGACGGAGAAATCGTTTTCCGTAATCTTCTGCGCCACACGTGTGATTTTCTGGATGGGATTAACGATCTGTGAACAGATTACCCAGGCGAATGCACTGCCCAGTACCAGGGCAACCAGCAGAATCCCGTTCAGGAACGAGTTGACATACCGGATACTCCGGCGGATCGTGGTTGTATTTTCATAAATATAAATATAATAATCACGTGCATCCTGCCGGATCAGACCATACAGCCGGATTGGTTTCCGGGAAGAATCCTCCTGGTAGACGGCGTGTGCATCCGTGGAAAACAGAAGCTTTGCAGGAAGCATGGTAGTCTGTATCGTTTCCTCCGGGTTCCATATTTTAGAGGAGTATATCTGATGAAAGCTTTCATCGCAGATGATAACGGAAAAGCTTTCATTTTCCAGAGAAGCGATCGAAGGGTCCTTGTCGTAATCAATTGTATCCAGATCAAGAAGCTTCACATTTTCAAAGGCTGTGTTCATCAGGGATTTTTTCTTTGATACATAATAATCTTCTGCAAACAGGAAATAAAAAATTCCTGCCCCTCCCAGCATGATAGTCAGAAAAAGGCAGAAAGCAATGACAGTTTGCGTGCGTAGTTTATTCATCGTCTGTCACCTCGAAACGATATCCGACCCCGTAAATGGATTGGATATAGGGGTATTGCTCCGTCATTTTTTTCCGAAGCTGCTTTACGACCGTATCGACCGTGCGGATGCCGCCGTCATAGTCATAGCCCCATACTGCGTCCAGAATGGCTTCTCTGGAGAGTACGACGCTCTCGTTCTGGATAAAATACACGAGCAGGTCAAATTCTTTTGGAGTCGTATTGAGAAGTTCCTCCTTCAGATATGCCTTGCGGTATTCTGTTTCAATGCGCAGCGCCCCCTTTTGAATTTCATCAGGTGAAGCGCCCACTCTTTTTAGGAGCACTTCGATATGCGCTTTCAGGACGCGCAGCAGAAAGGGCTTCGTAATATAATTATCTGCTCCGTTTTCTAATCCTGTGAGCTGGTCTTCCTCGGCTTCCCTGGCGGTCAGCATAATGATAGGGACTGCGGAATACTCCCGAATGGCTTTCAGTACTTCGAATCCGTCTACCTTTGGCAGCATCCCGTCCAGTAAGATCAGGTCAATTTTATGATTGTTTGAAAAATAGAGGTCAAGCGCCTCCTGCCCGTCACAGGCGCTTAAGGTCTCATAACCGTTCGCATGAAGAAAATCCTGAAGGGTCCGGCGCAGCTTCGTGTCGTCCTCGACAATAAAAATCAGTTTTTTTACATTCTCCGTCATCTGCAAATCTTCCTTGTCCGTTTCTAAAGTATTTCACAGATATACTAATAAACAAATATGATAAAAGTATGTAAAAAACTAAAGCATTTTCTGATGTTCCTTTAGCATGTCCTGGATGATATTCCTGGTATAGGTGCCCAGAAATTTCCGTTCTTCCTTTGCCAGCTCTTTGATGCAGATGGGTTCTCCATACTCCAGGATGACATTTGCCGGGCGTATCCACGGGAAATGATTTTCAAAGATATCGGCAGTGTTCGTGATTGCCATAGGGATGATGGGACATCCGGTTTTTTCTGCCATTTTGAAACTTCCCTCTTTAAAAGGAAGCATCTCTGGTTCCGTGCTTCTGGTTCCCTCAGGGAAAATGCACATGGAAATGCCGTTTTTTATCTGTTCGATGCCCTTCAGAATCGTTTTCATGCCTTCCCGGATGTCTGTCCGGTTCAGGAACAGGCAGTAGAGACGTTCCATCCAGATAGACAGAATCGGAATCTTTTTCATAGAATCCTTTGAGACATAGCCGGTCAGGCCCGGACAGCGGGCATAGGTCAGAACAGTATCAAAAAGGCTTCGATGGTTTCCGATGTAAAGCACCGGCGTGTCTTTCGGTACATGCGCTTCCCCGACCACCGTGATCCTGCTTCCCGTGAGAAGCAGGATGAGTTTGAATATAAACTGAACGATGCGCAGGGAGGAAATATCTCGCGCGCGCGGAGCGAATTTCCCGATGATCCATTCCACGGCGAGGATGGGAATGGAGAGAATCAGGAATCCGACGACTGTAATCACAATAAGTATTAATCGAATCATAACAGTTCTCTTTTCTGCCGGTTAACGGCCAAATAGTTTCGTGGTCTGGAAAAGCCAGGAGGCACGGTCTGGCGTGAGGTCATGGGTTTCATAACGGAAGGCCCAGTTGTCAGCCGCCACGCCCGGTGTGTTCATACGGGCTTCACTTCCAAGCTGTAAAAGGTCCTGAATGGGGAAAATCGCATATTTTGCAATGCTTCCCATACAAAAACGAATGAAGTCCAGGCTGATGCAGCCGCCGTCTGTATTTCCATAGCGCCGGATTTTATCACGGCATTCTTCGGGTATATTCGCATACCATCCGGCAGTGGTGTCATTGTCGTGGGTGCCGGTGTAGCAGATGCAGTTCGTGGTGGTGTAATTGTGCGGAAGATAGTCGCTCTCGCCCAGCCCTTCAAATGCAAACTGTAAAATGCGCATACCCGGAAAATGGAACATATCGCGCAGCCATTCGACTTCCGGTGTAATAACGCCAAGATCTTCGGCGAAAATCGGGAGATCCTCTCCAAGCTCCTTCTGGATCGCAAGGAAAAGTTCTTCGTTTGGCCCTTTCACCCATTCGCCGTTGACGGCGGTTTCTTCGC
>CAJKKX010000078.1 GCA_905200565.1 uncultured Lachnospiraceae bacterium | reverse complement strand
TGCCGATGGCACACATTTAGTACCGACCGAAGTGAAACGCAGACCTGCTGCGGGGTATTTGACTATAAAACAACGAAAAGAGGTCTTTTATGAAGATTTTAAAACATACTACGCTTTCCGGGAGCCATACTATTGAAGCTTCTCTTTTGATGGGCATCCTTCTTCCGCTTCTGGTTGGAATTATTTATATGGGATTTTTTCTGCATGACCGCAGCTTTCTGCAGTGCGCAGCACACGAAGCTGCCTCCTATGCCAGCCTGCACGCCGACGATAAAAATACAGATATTTCAGCAGCCGCTCAAAAGCTGATAACAGGCAGAACACTCGGTACGTCGGACATTTCCGCCGACGCTGCAGCAAGCACGCGCCAGATCCAGGTAACGTATAAAGGCACATTTTCTTTCCCAAGTCTTTCGGTTCCCTTCTTTGGCCAGTCCGCAGCGCCTGTCAGATCCGGCGTCACGCTGAATCTGGAACGTCCCTCCCGACGCATCCAGAAAATCCGCGGCGCTTCAAAGGTGATCAATGCTCTAAGGAGGAACAGAGAATGAACATTTCATACAAACGCGACATGTCGCATAATTATATGGTTCCGGATTTGACCGACGACATCCGTGAAGATGACTACCGCATTCATATGCTGATGGAAAATCACATCCGCGGTCTGCTGCCCTGCAGTCTGAAAAAAATTAACTGCCGCAGTCATTTTTTCTATGATATTACCTCACGTCAGTCTATGGAACATATTTATGACAGCCGCTTTCTGAATGCTGAGGACATCCGTACGATGCTGCGCGGTCTGCACCGCACCTTAAAAGAAGTAAAAAAATATCTTCTGGACGTCGACCGGATCGTGCTGCAGCCGGACATGATCTATATGGATATCGAATCAAGGGAGCCGTTTTTCTGCTACCTCCCAGGATATCAAAACGATCTGCTGCAGTCTTTCCGGGAGCTTACCGCTTATCTGCTGGAACATCTGGATCAGACAGACAATTCCGCCGTGCTGCTCGGATACGAAATCTACCGGAAAGCGCGCATTGAAAACTACAGCCTGGAACGACTGCTCCAGGAAGCAGGACGGCCGGAAGCCGACAACACCTTGCGTCAGGATTGCCGCTCAGACACCACGCCGCACAAACATAATGACAGCCCGCCTTACCAGGCCTCCGAATCCCGTGAATATGATGTTAATACACCTTACCGGGGCTCCGAATCCCGTGAACATGATGTCGATACTCCTTACCGGACTTCCAAAGCCCGTGAATATCATGTCGATACTTCTTACCGGACTTCCAAAGCCCGTGAATATCATGTTAATACGCCTTACCGGGTCTCCACCTCCTGCCCTTCCGCAACGGAGCACAGCGAAGCGTTCCCTGTATCCTCCTCTGACTCTCCCAAAAAGAAGCAGGCGGAAAAAAAGATCGCAGCGCCGAAAAAAGAAAAGTCCGAGAAAAGGGCTCCAGGGAAAACTCCATCTGCAAAAGGGAATACCTCTAACCGTATTTTCCTTGTTGTCTGCTTTATTTTCTCTATTTTTCTTGCATTGATTGCCATGTGGCTCTGGAAGCTGGACACTACTCAGATCGGCGGTATTATATTCCTGCTGATCGGGCTTTTGGCTTATGGTCTTTCACTGGAAAGCAAAAAGAAAAAGAGAGAAGAAAAGCATGCGGATACCGCACTCGCAGATGCAATGAAAGATTTCCAGGAGGAACCTTACCATGAGGAAGTCCTTCCCTCCAGAGAAAGCAAGCCCGCACGGGGAAGCTCCCGGAAGAAAAGTTCTGCCCGTACACATGACGAACCTCTGGCATATTATGAAGCCTCCCATGTATCCGAACCCACGGCATACTATGGAGCCTCCCACGTATCCGAACCTACGGCATACTATGAAGCCTCCCATGTATCTGAACCTACGGCATACCGATATCATACAGATAGTACGCAAATGGACAACGAGAAAAAACATCGGCTTGGCGACACCGGTGTGCTTTACGAGGAAAACGGCGATTACGACCCTCACCTTGTTCTTATCAGCATGGATCCCCGCCGCAGGGAAAGCATTGTCCTGGAGGATAACTGTTATATTATCGGAAAGCTTTCTTCCGAATCTGATATTGTGCTGGAGCATTCTTCTGTGAGCCGCATTCATGCAAAAATCGAGCGCTATGCAAACGACTACTACCTCTGCGATATGAATTCTACAAACGGCACTTTTTTAAATGGACAGCGGCTTGCCATTAAAGATCCTGTTAAAATCCAGCCCAACGACGAAATAGCGTTTGCACGGGTGCGCTTCCGCGTGGGGATATGTTAGAAAAACGCTTTTGACTGTTTCCGAAAAACTTTTTTGTTTCATCGGACATCCGTAAATTTCTTCCGTGGGGCAAAAATTTGAGGATGCTCTTCCTGCATTGATACAAAAGAGCATCCTCGTTCATATTCTTACAGACGGATTTATCACGCATCCCGCTTCTGGTTATACAGGAACATAAAGAAGGACGCCGCAATAATCAGTCCATATCCGACAAAACTATACACATCCGGAACTTCCCCAAATATCAGGAAGCCCAGAATCGTCGAAAAAATAATCTGCGAATAATCGTAAATTGAAATTTTCCTCGCCGGCGCATAGGTATATGCGGCTGTAATCGAAAACTGACCGCCAGCGGCAAATAATCCGGCAAGCAGAAGCGTTCCAATCTGCCCTGCACTCATAGGCACAAAGTTTAATGCCATCCATGGAATAACACACAGGCAGGAAAACAGGGAAAAATAAAACACAATAACCGGCCCCTTTAAGCCCTGGGTACCCAGCTTTCGCACCATGGTATATGCAATTCCGGCCCCGAGACCGCCGCACACCCCGACCATTGCAGGAATGAACGCCGCATTCTGGAATCCCGGTTTTACAATAAACAAACAGCCCGCAAACGCAAGCGCCACACAGGCAGTCTGAATATGCGTTATTTTTTCTTTCAGCAGAAGAAACGAAAACATAATTGCAAAAAACGGAGACAGCTTATTTAAAATAGAAGCATCCGCCACCATCAAGTGATCCACGGCATAAAAGTTGCAGAGGATCCCTGCCGTACCAAACACGCACCGCATTGCCAGCGGAATACGGCACTCCCTGTCAATCTTCAGCGAAGTATGGTTTTTTGCGATCACGATCCCCGCAAATACTGCCGCCACAAAATTGCGGAAAAAGCTCTTCTGCACAAACGGCAGATCCCCGGATAACCGTACACATACATTCATACACGCAAAACAAAACGCCGACAAAATAATCATCAGCATTCCGCGCACATAATTTTCTTTATTCACAGCTCATTCCTCCCGTTGTCCTGTCATATCTGCATCCGCTTTCGCCGGCTCTTTTATTCCCGTAAGGGTCAAGTCCTCCTCCCATTGGCTTATCCTGCCTGGCAATATTGCCGCATTCATTGAAGCGTGCAAAGCGCCTCATACATTTGTCAATTGCAGCCGCCAATGTTTTATTCTGCTTTACGCCCTCCTCATACCAGATATTTTTCACGATCAGCGTATCCGTCTTTTTATCTGCTGCTATCTCCGCCCTTCCCGCAAATTTATCTCCATAGATCACAGGCAGCACATAAAAACCATATTTCCGCTTTTCGGCAGGCGTATAGATTTCCCAGGTATAATCAAAGCCAAACAATGCCTTTATCAGCTTCCGGTCCCACATCATACAGTCCAGCGGGGCGAGAAGCTCACAGCGCGGAGCGTATGACACCTTCTGCCGCACAGTATCCAGCAGCGGCAGGTCCTCGCTTCTGCAATATAAAATATTTTTGATCCCCTCCACCTTTACCTCTGCAATTTTCTCTTCCTCCAATAACTGCCGAAATATTTCATCGCGCTGTGGGGCTTTCAGATTCCAGATATTCAGCCAGGCATCCGACGGACGGTTCCACAAAAGCCCAACCGCTCCAATACGGCGCAGCACACGCCATTTCTGATGTGCAAATTCCTCCGGCAGCGGATCATCCGCATTCAGAATATCGGGTGAAATATGTTTTTCCGCAAGGTCGTAGATTTTCCGCGAACCGTTTTTACTGTAGATAACCAATTCTCCGGTGGAGTATAACTGCTCCAGAACCGCCCGCGCGGCGTTCGTCTGCCCACCCCAGTTCCCGCTCCAGTGGATATGAGAATGCCAGAACATAGTACCGGAAACCGGCAGTGTATCGGAGCTGACCGGTCCGTTGTGCGCTATATAGTCCAGTGTCTTTCGTTCCAGCTCCGCCAGACCTTCAAAGCTGCGTCCGCCCTCTCTTGCTGCCTGCCGGTATCTCAAAAAATATGGAAAATCCTCCGTCAGAATAATCGACAAATTTTTATCGGGATAGTCCAGCAGCGCCCGATCCTTATATAAAAGCTCATAAAGCGTCTGCTTGCGAAATCCCTTCACTCTGGACTGCAGCGTAAGCTCCGCGTTTTTACCGCAGACATCCACCGGATCAAACTGGATGCAGCCCGCCTGTCTGACAAAATCCAGCGCGCCCTCTTTCCCGGAAAATTTATAGCTGCCGAGCAGTCCGTGCTTTAATAACAAAAACTGCCGTGCCTGCAAATTCGATAATGTTACCATCGCTCATCCTCGCCTAATATACCGTTTTCTATTCGCACAGTCCTCAACCAGGTTCATTCGCTTCCTGTTTACACAGTCCCCTGATCAGGTTCTTTTGCTTCCTGTTACACAGTCCCCTCAACCAGATTCTTCCGCTTCCAGTTTCCTGTTCGGTACCAGAAATAGGAGATCAGAAAATTAACAAACCAGCCCAGCGGAACGGCATACCAGATAACCTCGATTCCAAAAACCGGAGAACCTAGCTGAGCAACCGTTACACGAATGCACAGATTAATCAGATTCGCAGCCATATATACCTTCACATCTCCGGAAGCGCGGAGAATACCGTCGGTAGTTGCCTTCATGCCAAGAAATGCGAAGAACCATCCGACGAAACGAAAATAAGCCGCTCCCGTAGAAAACGCAACCGGCGACACACTTTCTTTTACAAAGATTGAAACGATCGGACGGTAAAAAAGCTGTGAAATAATAATCAACACCGCCCCAAAACCAAGCACAATTTTTGTCGCCGCATGATAGCCTTCAACCACACGCTTATGCTGCTTTGCTCCCAGATTCTGCGCAGCAAAGGTAGACATTGCGTTTCCGGTGGCGATCATCGGCACAATGCACAGGGACTCCAGACGCATCCCGGCAGAATATCCAGCGAGCGCAGAAGAGCCAAACTGATTCACCGCCGACTGTGTGAGCAGCATTCCAATGCTGACGATCGACTGCTGTACGATAGAGGGTATCGCGATCTTCACACCGTTTGAAAACATTCCGGTATCAAATGCCGCCGGGCTGGTATCCGATTTGTAATTCTTTAGCAGACGCATCAGAATAACAAAGGAAATTACACAAGAAACGCCCTGCGCGATTACTGTGGCGATCGCCACTCCGGCAACTCCCAGCCGGAACCCATTCACCATCCAGAGATCCAGCGCGATATTCAAAAGCGATGAAAAAATCAGCAGCGCCAGCGGAATATTTGATCGCCCAAGCGCATTAAAATCGGCCGAAAGAACGTTGTACATAAACATAAACGGCAGGCCGATAAAATAAATCTGCAGGTACAGCACAGCGTCGTCGTATATATTTTCCGGCGTGCCAAGCACCCTGAGAATATGCGGATTGCAGAAAAATCCAAACACTGCCAGCAAAATACTGAACACAGCGAACGTAACCAGGAACGTATAAATTGCTGTTTTCATTTCCCGGTATTTTTCTGCTCCGAGATACTGGCTTGCCAGTACCGAGGCGCCGATCCCTCCGCCGATTGCTATCATAATAAAAACCGTCGTGAAGGAGTACGACGCTCCTACCGCCGCAAGCGCATCCTCACCAACATAATTACCCACGATTATGGAATCTGCCATGTTGTAAAACTGCTGGAACAGATTTCCGATAATCATGGGTAATGCAAATAAAAACAAGGACTTTCCCGGGTTCCCATGAATCAGATCCAGCTTCTTTCCCAAAAGCATTCCCTTCTTTCTGCAGTACAATCTGCATTTCATATTTTAGCAAAGAAGGAATCTGAATACAAGGGGAAACCCTTATTTAAAATTCTGCGGCTTCTCCATGCGCACGGAGCGCAACAGGATTATAATACTTCTTATAATCAGCAAACATCAGATATTCCGGTTCTTCATCTTCCGTCACATCCGGAATCCGCCTGCCGCTCGTGTAAAAACGGTTATCGATATTGTCATCGTTGGTGGCGGATACTTCAAACAAAATCACATCGCCGGTTCCCGGAACGCCCTGCCACTGATGGTACTGTCCGGGCTCGATAGCTATGGACTGTCCGGGCTTTAAGACGATTTTCCCGCCTGCCGGAACCGTCACCTTTTTTCCGTCTATAACAGTATGTACATCGGTATCCGCAAATTTCCCCGGTTTACCTGCTCTTCCGCCCTCCACGTCGGCAAAATCGTCTTCTGTACAATTATATACGGTAATCTCCAGATCCCCGCCTCCGCGGTTAATAATATCTTCCCGTTTATACCAGTGATAATGAAATGGCAGAATCTGACCGTCTCTCACAAAAAGTATTTTTTCCGCATAATTTTTGGGATATTTTTCCGGAAAATTATAATTTCCATTCCGAAACGTAAATACGGAAAGACCAATTTTCTCGAAATCTCCATAGCCAAAATCCGTAATGTCCCATCCGAGCATATTATCGGCAATTTCCACCTCGCTCTCATCTACAGTCCGCCAGTATTCCGGCGTATAATAAGCGAAGGGAGGCAGCGGGAATTTATTTTCCCGCAGTGCCTTCATCACATAAAGAATTGCTGCATTTATTTCTGAGCGTTTCATGTCATCCCTCTTCTTCTCAATTATTCCTGTTCCGCCGCGCCGCGGATACCTTTACATGCTCTGCCAGTTTACCGCAGAAACGGTAAGCGCGTTCTCTCCGGCGTCCTTCACGGTAAATGTCTTTTCCTCCCCCGGAAGCAAATCAAAATAATTATCGGAGCATTTCCAGTTTCCATCGACATGTACCGCGTGTGCAAAGGTATTGCAGGTAACTCTGATAATACGGTCATCGCCCTCCCGCCGGTCTTCCAGACAGGTCACATCCGCCTCCGGAACAGCCAGCTTTCTCATATCATCCATGCGAAGCCATGCATTTGCAATTTCCGGCGAATCAACGTAAAGAACCATTGTTCCTTTTGTAAAGTCCTTCTGCGGCAGCTTTTCGCGCAGAAGATAAGTTCTCTCTCCTGCCTCCATACGGAACGAAACATCCCGCAGCTCCTGCTCTTTTCCGTCAAAGGAAATCCATCCAAACCGTCCGGTCACTTCCATTGTTTCCGGCAGGTCATTGATGCCCTGCAGAACCACATCCCCATCTACCACACGCATTGCAAACTTCCGGTGCGCCAGGCTTCTCTTTACCGCATAGAACGGAATTTTTCTTCTCAGATAGTAGTCAATAATCGTCCAGCCAACTTCACCCCATGCATCGTTATACATCCAGATGAGTCCGCCGTAGCAGTGCTCCTTAAATTTCATGGATTCCAGCGAATAGCCATACATAAGCCCATGAACCAGTCCGCCGTAAGTGATGTAATCATCCAGAGACAGTTCATCCGCGTGATCCACATAGTTTTTCTCGATCGCGGTATGCACAGTGCCTTTTTCAAAAACATTGCTGTGCCACCACCAGAGCTTACTGCTGCGGTCCAGAGGCTGTCCGTCCATATATTCTTCAATAGTTTCCCGGCAGCATGGTCCGACATAGCCGTATTCTGATACAAATTTCGCCCCGATTTTATCGTAATCCTTTGCCTCGATACGCTCTTCCATCTTGTGGCTCATAAAAGCACAATTCCAGTGATGGATATCACCCAGGGAATTGTCATTCGGACGTTCTCCGCCGTATGGAGAGCTGTTCCAGTAAACAACCGACGGGCAGTTGGCATGGATAATTTCCTTTGCCAGTATATTCATGAGTGACATTCCGTAAGCATGCTCATAAGAAAACTCGATTCCCCACCTCGGATTATCCAGATGGTTAAACAGCCAATGAACCTCATTGGACCCGCAGAAAACTGCAAGGCTGCAGTGGTTTCTCAGACGTTTGGTCTGATAATCAAATTCTCTGCGTATTTCCTCACGGAACTGCTGCCGGTGGTCCGGAAGCGTTGCGCACGCAAACATGAAATCATGCCACAGCATAATACCCTTTTCATCGCAGAGCTCGTAGAATAAATCCCTCTCATACAGGCCGCCGCCCCAGATGCGCAGCATATTGAAGTTCGCTTCAATAGCCTCGTCAATCAGTACGCGGTATTTTTCATCTGTCACACGCGCGTAAATAAAATCATTCGGTATCCAGTTTCCGCCCTTGCAGAATACCTTTTTCCCATTTACAAGAAATTCAAACTTTCGGTCTTCTCCACTGATGACGGACGTATCTATGCTGATTGTGCGGATACCATAACGCATTTTATGCCAGTGCTCTGTCGCACCATTGCAGGAAGCTTCCACTTCCACATCGTACAGCGGCTGGCTGCCATATCCGTTCGGCCACCAGAGCTGCGCATTTTCAATCACAGCTTCTTCCTCTATGTAATTATAGCCGGAGGTCAGAAGTACATCGCTGCAGCTTCTTTCGTAAACCGTTTTACCA
>CAJKKX010000077.1 GCA_905200565.1 uncultured Lachnospiraceae bacterium | reverse complement strand
ACCTTCTGCCGAAGCGCCATATTCTCCCGAACCAGTTCCAGGAACTGACGCATCAGCTCATCCCGCTTATCTTTCAAAAGCTTATGGCCCTTTCTTGCGGTAGCCAGTTTCTTCTTCGTCCGGGTAAGCTCCATACGGGTAGGAGTAATCTGCTTAGACGCCATTGCCGCACCTCCTTATCATAAATTTTCTATACATCTGCGCACGGCTTACTGCTTTCCGTAGTACATATCCAGGTACTTATCATCGATACGTTTCAGTTCTGCTCTCGGAAGCATAGACAGCAGTTTCCAGCCAATTTCCAGTGTTTCCTCGATGGAACGATCCGTATTGTACCCCTGGGATACGTATTCTTTTTCGAATGCATCTGCAAATTTTGCATAGAGAAGGTCGATATCTGTAAGGGCAGCTTCTCCAAGAATAGTCATCAGTTCTTTTGCGTCTTTACCACGGGAATATGCGGCAAATAACTGGTTCATGGTATTTGCATGGTCAGCTCTTGTCTTACCTTCTCCGATTCCCTTATCTTTCAGACGGGACAGGGATGGCAGTACGTCCACCGGGGGATTGATGCCCCTACGGTACAGCTCCCTGGAAAGAATGATCTGCCCCTCGGTAATATAGCCTGTCAGGTCAGGAACGGGGTGGGTGACGTCGTCGCCGGGCATAGTCAGGATTGGAATCTGCGTTACAGAACCGGCGCAGTCCCTGATCAGCCCCGCCCGCTCGTAGATGGAGGCGAGTTCACTGTAAAGATAACCGGGGTATCCCTTGCGGCTTGGGATTTCACCCTTTGAGGAGGAGACTTCACGCATCGCTTCGGCATAGTTCGTCATATCGGTTAATACCACCAGAATGTGCATATGGTTCTCAAAAGCCAGATACTCGGCGGCGGTCAGGGCAAGCTTTGGGGTAATCAGACGTTCCACGATAGGATCGTTTGATAAGTTCAGGTACATAACGGTATGGTCGGAGACGCCGCTCTCCTCAAAGGTTTTGCGAAAAAATTCTGCTTCGTCGCGGGTGACGCCCATAGCGGCAAATACGATGCCAAAATTTCCATCCGTGCTGTCACCGAGTGACGCCTGCTTTACAAGCTGAGCGGCGAGCCTGTCATGGGGAAGGCCGTTTCCGGAGAATATGGGGAGCTTCTGGCCGCGGATCAGGGTAGTCAGTCCATCAATGGCTGAAATACCGGTATGGATGTAATTGCGGGGATATTCACGGGCGACGGGATTCAGCGGCATACCATTGATGTTTCGTTTGACGTCCGGGGTAATCTCTCCCATACCATCGATTGGCTGTCCGGTTCCGTTGAAGGTACGTCCCAGTATTTCGAGTGAGAGCGCCGCTTCCATGGGATGCCCGGTCAGCTTTATGCGCGTATTCTGGAGAGACATACCGTCGCTGCCTTCAAATACCTGGATGACAGCCTTATCTCCATACAGTTCCACGATGCGGCCAAATCTTTTTTCGGAGCCTGTCATAATTTCTACGATTTCTTCATAAGAGGCATGTTCCACGCCCTCCAGGACAAGCAGAGAACCCTTGATTTCACGAAGTCCCATGTATTCGATTGACATAAACCTTACCTCCTCAGGCATTTTTGGACAAAACATTTTCACAGAAGCGGTCGATAGCAGTCCGGTACGTTTCGAATTGTGCCAGATCTTGATTTGGAACTCTGTATTTTATAGAAATAATCTGGTCAAAAATATCATGTTCTTTCAAGACGGACATAGGCATTCCCATAGCAATCAGCGCCTGCGATTTTTTGTAAAGATACAGAATCGTGTCCATCATCAAAAACTGTTTTTTCAAAGGAACGCAGGCGTCCTCCGGGTGGAAGGCATTCTGCTGTAGAAAGCCCAGGCGGATCACACGGGCGATTTCCAGCGTGAGCTTCTGGTCATCCGGAAGCATGTCGCTTCCGACCAGATTTACGATTTCCATCAGCCCGTTTTCCTGGTTCAGAATAGCCATGATCTGGTTTCTTTCATTGATAAAGTTTTCGTCGACCTGGTCGTGATACCAGGGAGAGAGGGATTCCAGATATTCGCTGTAGCTGGTGAGCCAGTGGATCGCCGGAAAATGTCTGGCGTAAGCGAGTGATTTCTCCAATCCCCAGAAACAGTGTACAAAACGCCGGGTGTTCTGCGTGACAGGTTCCGAAAAGTCGCCGCCCTGGGGAGAGACGGCGCCGATAATGGACACGCTGCCTTCTGTGCCGTTTAAGTTCAGCGTAAGGCCGGCCCGCTCATAGAAAGCGGAAAGACGGGACGCCAGGTATGCGGGAAAGCCTTCTTCGGCGGGCATCTCTTCCAGGCGTCCGGAAAGTTCCCGCAGAGCCTCGGCCCAGCGTGAGGTGGAATCGGCCATAACCGCCACATCGTAACCCATGTCGCGGTAATATTCTGCCAGAGTGATGCCGGTATAGATGGAAGCTTCACGGGCAGCTACCGGCATATCCGAGGTGTTTGCGATCAGGACAGTGCGTTCCATGAGGGAGCTTCCTGTTCTGGGATCGGTAAGTGAGGAGAATTCCTCCATCACCTGTGTCATTTCATTTCCGCGTTCTCCGCAGCCAATATAGACGATGACGTCGGTGTCTGCCCACTTGGCAATCTGGTGCTGCATCATGGTTTTTCCGACGCCAAATCCGCCAGGCACCGCTGCTGTACCGCCCTTTGCAATCGGAAAGAGGGTATCCAGGATGCGCTGGCCGGTAAGCAGAGGTTTGTTGGCAGGATACCTTCCGGCAACAGGACGGGGGATGCGGACGGGCCATTTTTGAGCCAGAGACAGCGTGCTTTCGGAACCATCGTCCAACTGAAGCGTAACGAGAGGATCAAGGATGGTGTACGTCCCGTCGGGAACCACATCCAGGATACGTCCGGACAGATGGGGGGGAAGCATTGAGCGGTGGACGATGGCGGGAGTCTCAGGCGTTTCCGCAAAGATGCTGCCGCCTCTCACCTCCTCGCCTGGTTTTACCGTGATATGTACCTCCCATTTCTTTCCCGTGTTCTGAGAATGGAAAGGGAAGCCCCGGCTGATGCAGCTTCCGGAAGAAGCGGCGATGGCGCGCAGGGGGCGGCCGACGCCGTCAAAGATATTGTTCAGGATACCAGGGCAAAGCGTGACACAAAGAGAACTGCCGGAGGCTTCTACCGGATCGCCTGGGGAAAGCCCCGTGGTATCCTCAAAGACCTGAATCGTGGTGAGTCCGGAGGTAAGGCGAATGACCTCGCCTGCCAGGCGTTCCCGTCCCACGTAGACCATTTCTGACATAGAAAAGCCGGTATTTCCCTTAAGATAGATGACAGAACCATTGATTCCATAGATGCGTGCGGTCTTATTCATGCGCCTTACCTCCGTGAAACTGGAAGGAAGCCTTTTCTTCCATCAGTTTTGTGGAAAAGGAATTGTCGATCAGGATATGGCGGCCGGGAAGCACTGCCCGGACTCCGCCCAGAAAGGAATCCTGTGAAACTGTCAGAGGGGTGTTGGTGGCGGCGATGAGGCTGTTTCGCTTTGCGGCGTCGGCGGGATCAATCGAAATCGTGACAGGGCTGCCGTCCGCATAGCGAAGGATATCCTGAATCTGCTGAACCAGCAGTTCCTGATAGGCAGGCGTATCCATGTATGCTTCCAGTTTTGCTTTTACCTCTGCAAACAGTTTGTCTTTGAAATCAGCCTGCGTTTTGGAAAGCTGGCGTCTGAGTGCAAGCTTTTGTTTTGCCAGAAGCTTGTTTTTTTTCTGCTTTAAGCCGAGAACTTCCGCATGGAGAAGAAGGTCGGCCTGCGCCTGTTTTTCCTGTTTCTGTTTTTCCATGCGTTTTTGCAGAGAAACTTTGTATTCATGAATCATTTCTGTGCGTTTGTTCCAGGCCTGTTTTTGCACGGTCTCCTCAAAATGTTTTAGCTTTTCCTCCGTGGTCAAAATGTTCACCTTCTTTTTTTGAATTTTCTGTCTTTCCGGTATCTGGTGGAAGATGTTATAATTTTATGCCGACGGCCTCCCGGATGTAGGAAGTGATGAAGTCCGGGCGGCGTCCTGTCCCGTGTCTGTCGGGGATTTCGATGATCAGCGGAAGTCTGCGGTTCAGCTTTACATCATCCACGATGTCCGGGAATTCTCTGCCGAATTTTTCGGTCAGAAGAAGGACGCCGACAGACGGGTCGGCGATGGCTTTTTGCAGAGCCTTTTTCAGTTCATTTCTTTCATGGACAACGCATCCCTCCACACCGGCCAGCCGCATTCCGGTGCAGCTATCTACATTATCGCTGATCAGATACAGTTTCATCAGCCCAGTTTTCCCAGAATCATAAAAGATATGATCAGTCCGTAAAGGGCGATACCTTCGGAAAGCCCTACAAAGATCAGGGATTTTCCGAGGACGCTCTGGTCCTCGCTGATCGCTCCGAGGGCGGCGCTGGCAGCGCTGGCAACGGCAATGCCTCCGCCGATACAGGAAAGTCCCGTAACAAATGCGGCGGCCAGGTATCCCATACCTGTGGACAGGCCGGAGGCTTTATTTGCGGCGGCGTCTGCGGCGGCGGAAACCGAGCCATTGCCGGTAAAGGCGATGATCATGGCAAGGAGCAGCGTTCCGAAAAAGAAAAAACAGTTTACCGCCAGAGAGGTTTTGTAACGGCCCCGGTTTCTTTCGCCGATGAGAAAGGAACCGAAGGGAAGCAGTATGCTGAGTATCAGAGTAAGAAGTAAGGTAACGCAAACAATGGTTGACATAAAGGGTCCTCCTGTTAAAAAGTAAATACAAATTCTGAATCGCTAGAATCATTCTTTTTTCTGACCGAAAGGTATGAACCTGCGGCCGGTTCCTTTGTAAAAGCGGCTGAACATCTCATAATATTCCAGGCGCAGAACCTGAATGCCGACAATGAGCCCTTCCATCCCGCATACGAGCAGGTTTCCCAGAAGGATGACGCTCCAGTTCAGGGAATGGCCGCTTTGCGCTCCCGCGAGCATCTGTACCACCTGCATCATGGCGGCATGGCTTACGGCGAAGGCTCCGATGCGGAGAAAGGAGAGGATATTGGAGAAGTAGCTTAACAGGATTTCGAAAAGCTCAAAAAGAATTTCCGGAGAAAATTTCCGGGGTTCTTTTGCAAGGAACTTTTTTTCACGCCTGATTTTTAATTCATTTATCAAGTGGAGCGCAAGTGTTGTAAGAATCAGAAAAAGGCCAAAGACGACCGCCGCTGCGAATACCGTGTTTATGTTTCCAAACAGGGGAAGCGTTATCATGCTTTCGGAGGGCTTCAGCCACAGGGAGGGAAGCAGGTTCTCAAAGCCAAAGAAGCTTCCGTACAGGAAACCAAAAATCGTGGAAAAAAAACCTGACTGGCTGATGACGGCAGCCAAAGGCATTTTCTTATAATGAAAAAGCAGAGCGCCTCCGGCCAGCAGGCACAGTCCCTGTCCTACATCCCCGAACATGGCTCCAAAGATAAAGGCATAAGTCAGGGCTACGAAGATGGTAGGGTCGATTTCCGTGTAGGCCGGAAGGCCATACATCCGGATAAATAGTTCAAAGGGCTGAAAAAGCGGGGGATTTTTCAGTTTTGTAGGGGGCTGGCCCATGCCAGGGGGGGCGTTTTCCTCCAGGATACAGTACAGGTCTTCGTCTTTGGCCATTTCCCGTTCGAAAGCTTTTGCCTGATCCTGCGGCATCCATCCGCAGAGAAGAAAAAAAGGGTGGCGTTCTTCTGTGGTACACGCGGCAAGTTTTCGCACATCAAAGTTTGTGGACAGAAGCTTTAGCGTCTCGCGGGCGGCGAGTATTTGGGAGCGCTGGCCGGGCAGGGTTTGGAGCAGTTCTCCGCGGCAGGCGGAAATCTGCGAATAGCAGGCTTCGATTTCGTCTTTCAGGCGGCGGACGGCCTGCCGCGGCGTTTCATCATACGGGTCAGGCAGGCGGACCGGGTCGAAATGCAGGGAGGAAAATACAGCCTCCGCTTCCTGGGATAGTCCGGCGGGCATAAAATGTACGCCCCAGACATATTGGCTGTCGCTGCGGCATTTGAAAAATATCACATTCGGATTTTCGTCTGTGTTTTTTTTGAAATTTTCGTAATCGTTCCGGGCGATTCTGCCGAAGCGGCAGCGCAGGAATCGAAACTTTAGAGCCTCGCATATGTTATAGTCAAATTCCAGAAATGGTTCGATGTCCCGCAGAGATTTTTGCAGCTCTTCCCGTTTTTTTTCAAACTTTATGCGTTTTTTTTCGACGGCGCTTATCTGTGTCTCCAGCGACTGTAAGGTATTTACGGACTCTTCAAAGGTGGCCGGGCTGCCGGATACAGGAGCCTTGCAGGGCAGGGACTGTGCATATTTGTCGGCTTTGGAAAGCCACTCGCGGTAAGGATTGGCTTCGCAATAGGGTTTTAGTTTCTTTCCGGTTTTTTGCTCTGACAGGGCGTTTTCCAAATGGATTTCGTATTTTGTAAAATATTCGCTTACTACACGGTCAATGTCGGCCTTTGGTCCCAGAATATGCAGGAATGTCATTTTTACAATCATTGGCTACACCCCCTGTCCCGTTATTTTCAACTCGTAATCCGTCTTGCCTGCGGCGTTTCATAAAAACCGCAGCGTTTTTTCCTGGGGAAGTCCGTAACGGATACATTCCAAAACAGTCGTAATCTTATCAATTTCGTGCTCCTTCTCATAGAGATACGAGATAACCGGAGCGATGGAATAAGGATCGCGGACGGCCGCTTTTCGCTGGATCGTCTGCCGGATGCAGATATATGCCTCTGCCAGATTTCTGTCAGAAAATTTTTCATAGTATTTTCTATAATACGTATGCCGGAGTGCGGCGGTGAATTCCTCTTCGCTGTTTGCCAGTACCAGAGCAAGGATATCCTTATCATGGAGATGATACTGTACAGGAATCAGTTGCGCGTAAATATCTGCGTCTGACATATGAAAATATTGATGGGAACGATAAATCCAACTGATATTCAGCAGGTCCATTTTTGTGCCGTATGCTTCACGAAAATGCGCAAGCTGTCCTTTTTTCATAATTTTGCATCCGGTCCTGAAAAACCATTTAAAATAAAAGAGGTCCAATGCCAGTTCATAATCCCGGAGCGCAGGGGCGTGGAGGGTCAAAAGACGGCGCAGGGGCTCGTCATAAATGGAACCGCTGAGGTTTTGGGCGAACTCTTCAAGGGTTCTGCTGGCAAAGACTTTTGCAAGGTCGACGTCTGAATGTTTCCGGAAAAAATCTTCGAAGGCCGTCAGGTTCGGAGATATGTTCCGGTGATTTAATACCATGCGCAGGCCGGTTTTTAAAAGGGAAACCTCATATCGATGAAAATACAGTTTCAGGAATCTGCGCTGTTCGGCAGAGGCGAAACGGTAGATCTTCTGGAAATCTCTATAAACCGCATGTGTCAGCAGATGTTCAATTTCTCCGCGGTGAAGAGCAGTTTCTTTTCCATTTACAAAGAGATCCCCGTATGCAGGATGTTTTTTCAGATATTCCAGCGCATTTGGTACGTCCGCCATAGAAGCCAGTTCCTGATAGTTTTCGGACGTGAAAAGCGTGCTTCGAAGCGAGCGTATTTTCGTAGTCATTGCGCTGTAGGCGAACAGATTTCCCATAGATTACCTCTTTATGATTTTTTGCAGGATGTTTTCTGCAAGGGTTTCATGATTTTTTTCATAATCTTCTTTTATCATGAGAAGCGATGTTTCCGTTTCCCGTTTCATCTGCAAAAGTTCTTCCGTCATTTGCGCGTCCAGTTCTTTCCGGAGCGCCTGCTGCTTTTCGGCTGTCCTGCGATCTACCTCGGCATCATACCGGGCAATCGCCGCATGAAACTGTTTCTCCAGCCTTTTTTTCTCTGAGGCGGCGGAATCGATCAGGCGGGCGGCGGACTGTTCGATGGCGGCCAGGCGGTCTATGATGGCATCCATAAAGGGCTCCTCCTGTCAAACTTTATATTTTTACTAATATACATTTTTTTGGGGAAAATTCCTAAAAGGAGAAAGAAAAGGATGTTTGCCTTCAGAGCCTTGCGCAAAAGGAGAAAGTCGGGTAAGATAAGAGCATGTCATGATTTATATGGGAGGAAATGCGATGCGTTTAAGAAATATACCGGGAGCGGATGAGGCGGTAGGAAGCAGTTCGCTTGTCATTCAGAATCCGAAGGGACAGAAGGGAAAGTGGAGAGAGGTTTTTGGGAATGATCATCCCATACATATCGAGGTAGGAATGGGAAAAGGGAAGTTTGTGACAGAGATGGCTCTTAGGCATCCGGAAATTAACTATGTGGGGATCGAGCGGTATACCAGCGTGCTTTTGCGCGCGCTTCAGAAACGGGAGAAGGCAGATGAGATTCCAAATCTTTATTACCTCTGTATCGACGCCTGCGAGCTGCCGGAAATTTTTGCATTGGGGGAAGTGGGACGCATTTATCTGAATTTTTCCGATCCGTGGCCAAAGGACCGCCATGCAAAACGCCGTCTGCCATCCAGAGAATTTCTCAGACGTTACGATCAGATACTGGAGGAAAACGGAAGCGTGGAGTTTAAAACAGACAACCGGGGACTTTTCGATTACTCGCTGGAGTCCATTCCCGCGGCGGGGTGGAAGATCGTGGAGCACTCCTTTGCCCTCCACAACAGCCCCATGGCCGAAGGAAATGTGATGACCGAGTACGAGATGAAATTTTCCTCGGAGGGAAAACCCATCTGCAAGCTGGTTGCCCGC